>DASQYQ010000066.1:0-2069 GCA_035639115.1 Sphingomicrobium sp.
GCTCAGCGGCGGGTTCGGACGGCCGCCGAAGCCACTTACACGGGAAGCCGAAACGCTCTTCAATCTCGTCAAGCAGGCGGGCGCCGATCTGGGCCAGGAGATTTCCTGGAAGCCGTCCGGCGGGGTCTGCGACGGCAACAATATCGCCGCCTGCGGCGTGCCCGTTGTGGACACGATGGGTGTGCGCGGAGGCAAGATCCACAGCATGGAGGAATATCTGATTACCGAAAGCCTCGCCGAGCGCGCAGCCCTGTCTGCAGTGACCATCGTTCGATTGATGCGCGGGTCAGCATGAGCTTTCGAGTGCGGCCGGCGACGGGGGAAGACTTCCGCGCCATCTATCAAATGGCGAAGCTGACCGGGGGCGGGTTCACGAATCTTCCGCCGGAACGCCAGACGCTCGTCGCCAAGCTCGACCGGTCGGACAAGAGCTTCTCCCGGAAGAAGGACGAGCAGACCGGCGATCTCTACATGTTCGTGCTCGAGGACCCGAAGGCACGCAAGATCCGCGGCACCTGCCAGGTGTTCGGGCAGGTGGGGGTCGTCCAGCCTTTCTATTCCTACCATCTCAGCACGCTCACGCAGACGAGCCCAGAGCTCGGCAAGACCTTCCGCAACCAGCGGCTCTCGCTGACCACCGACCTCGAGGGATCGTCCGAGGTCGGCGGCTTGTTCCTCCATCCGGAGATGCGCGCCACCGGACTCGGCGGACTTCTCGCCCGAAGCCGTTATCTCTTCATGAAGCTGCATCGTGGGCGGTTCGGCGAGCGCACCCTGGCGGAACTTCGCGGAGTCATGGACGAGACTGGGCACGCGCCCTTCTGGGATGCGCTTGCCGGCAAATTTTTCGGCATGAGCTTCCCCGAGGCGGACGAGTTCAACGCGGTGCATGGCACACAATTCATCGCCGATTTGATGCCGCGCTCGCCCGTCTATGTGGCGCTTCTCACCGAAGAAGCGAAGGCGGTGATGGGGCAACCGCATCCGAGCGGCCGGGCGGCGCTGAGGATGCTTGAGCACGAGGGATTCTCCTTCGACCGCTACATCGACATTTTTGACGGCGGCCCGACCGTGACCGCGCGAACCGACGACATCCGCACAATCCGAGAGTCCCGTGAAGAGAAGATCGCGGAGATCAGCGACGGCGGAACACAGAAGGTGCTCGCCGCCACCGGGCGGCTCAAGAAATTCCGTGCCTGCTGTGCCTCCGTGAAGAAAGTCGGCAGGAAAGGCCTGATGATCGACCGGCAGGCAGCCGAGCTGCTTGAGATCGAAGTCGGCGACTCCGTGCTGACCGTCGCGAAATGAGAGTGCCGGAGATCAATTTCGACGGGATTATCGGCCCGAGCCACAATTATGCGGGACTGAGCTTCGGCAATGTCGCCTCGATGGGTCATGCTGGGCAGGTATCGCAGCCTCGAGCGGCCGCCCTCCAGGGCGTCGAGAAGATGCGCGCCAACGTGGCGCTTGGTCTCGCCCAGGGGATCTTCGTGCCGCATCCCAGGCCCGATCGGGCCTGGCTCGCCGAGCTCGGGACGAATATCGAGAGCTGCGATGCGGTGCTTGCTGCCAACGCGATGTCCGCATCGGCGATGTGGGCCGCAAATGCAGCGACGGTGTCGCCGGCTCCCGACACGGCCGATGGCAAGTGTCACCTAACCGTCGCGAATCTCCGTACGATGCCGCACCGGAGTCACGAATGGCCGTCGACGCTCGCGCAACTGCGGGTCGCTTTTGCGGCCGATGGGTTCGTCATTCATCAGCCGATCCCTGCCGCGTTCGGTGACGAAGGCGCTGCGAACCACATGCGGGTGACGGCGGGCCATGGTGAGCCGGGGGTCGAGATCTTCGTCTATGGCGTGACGGGTGGGCCCTTCCCTGCCCGTCACCATCTTGAGGCCTCGAAGGCCATCGCCCGGCTTCACGCGCTGGATCCTGAGCGCACGATCTTCGTCCAGCAATCGGAGGAAGCAATCGCGGCCGGTGCCTTCCACAATGACGTTGTCGCCGTTGCCAACGAGCGCGTGCTCTTCGCTCACGAGCAGGCCTTCGCCGACAAGCAGCCGTTG
>DASQYQ010000067.1:0-6084 GCA_035639115.1 Sphingomicrobium sp.
GAAGCTGCGTTCCGTGAGGCCGAAGCACGCGAGCGAGCCGCTCAGGCGGAAGCTGCTGCGACCAAGGCGGTGAGCGACGCCATTGAGCAAGGCAGCGCTCAGGCGATCAACTATTTCGTCGCTCAGAAATATGTCGATGCGGTAACCGAGTTCGCCCGGTCTCCCAATGCCAAGACGATCCTCTTCCCCGTCGAAGCAACCCAGCTGATCGGGACCTTGGGAGGGATCGGCGAGCTTGCGAAGGAAGCGATCGGCCGCGGCGCCCCGCCCCCGCCGCCCCGCCCGAAGCCGCCTGCGAGTGTGCCGAAGGCCGGCGAATGAGTGGGATGCACCTCGATCCAGAGTGGATGTGGCTGATCGGGGGCGTCATGCTGCTGATCGCCGAACTGATCGCGCCGGGCTTCTTCCTTGTCTTTATCGGCGGAGCCGCGATCGTGACGGGGCTCGCAGCAATGCTTCTTCCTCTCAGCCTGCCGCTTCAGTTCGCGATCTTTGCGGTCCTCGCCTTCTTAGCGGCGCGGATCGGCGGACGGCGCGCTTACTCGATGCGCTACGATTACTCGTCTGACCCGCTGCTCAACGACCGCGCCAAGCGCCTGCTGGGGAAAGTGGTGGTTGCCAGTCAGCCGATTGATTCGAACGGCGGACGCGTTCGGGTCGGGGACAGCGAATGGTCAGCGCGCGGCGGTCCAGCGCAACCCGGGGAGCGAGTCCGAATCGTCGACATCGAAGGAAATTGCCTGAAGGTCGAGCCCGAGCACGTCCTTCCGCCAGCTAGCTCGCCGTCGACTTAGCCGCCGGTCGTGCCGCCTCCTTGCGGATGAACTCATGCATCTGGTCCTCGAGGACGTTCAGCGGGACGGAGCCCAAGGCAAGGATCGCGTCGTGGAAACGGCGCTCGTCGAACTTCGGCCCGAGCCTCGTCTCCGCCTCCTTGCGAAGTCGAAGGATCGTCAGCTCTCCGAGCTTGTAGGCGAGCGCCTGCCCGGGCCAGCTGATGTATCGGTCGACCTCGGTCTCGACCTCATGCTGCGTCAGCGCCGTATGGCTGGCGAGATAGTCAATGGCCTGCTGTCGTGACCAGCCTTCCTGATGGATGCCTGTGTCGATCACGAGCCGCGCCGCGCGCCACATGTCGTAACTCAGCTGGCCGAACTTCTCGTAAGGCGTGCGATAGATTCCGAGCTCGTCGCCGAGCCACTCGCTGTAGAGCCCCCAGCCCTCGCCCATTCCGGAGAAGTAGAGGTTGCGGCGGAAGGAGGGCAGATCCTTCTGCTCCGAAGACAATGCGAGCTGGAAGCTGTGCCCGGGCTCGCACTCATGAAGCGTGAGCACGGGAATATTGTACAGCGGTCGCACCGGCAGGTCGTAGGTGTTCATCATGCAGTTCTCGAGCCCGCCGCGCCCCGAGGTGTAGAAAGGCGCTAGCGCGTCGGGCACCGGAATGACCCCGAACCGCTTGCGCGGCAGAAGTCCGAAGTGCTGGCCAATAACTTCGTCCACGCGCTTGGTCACATAGGAGGACACGCCGAGCAGCTCGTCCGGAGTCTTCGCATAGAATTGCGGATCGCTTTTCAGGAACTTCAGGAACTCGGGCATCGTGCCCTTGAACCCGCTGTCGCGCATCGTCTTGTCCATCTCGGTCTGTATCCGCGCGACTTCCTGAAGGCCGAGCTGATGGATCTGCTGCGGCGTCATGTCGGTGGTTGTGTATTCGCGCACCTGCGCCCGGTAGAAAGAATCGCCGTTGGGCAGATCGTGCGCCGAGATCGTGGTCCGGGTGTGCGGGATATAATCGTCGCGGATGAAGCCAAGCAGCTTGTTGTACGCGGGCATTACGGTCTGGCCGATGACCGTCTTCGCTTCGGTTCTCAGAGCCTCCTGCTGCACCAAAGGAACGTTGGAAGGAAAATTCTGGAATGGTTTGTAAAAGCTACTCTTCTCTGGATTATCGACGATGAACGCCGCCACCGACTTGTCGCGTCCGTCGAGCGTTGCCCGCGGGACGCTGAAGCCGCGGGCTAGCCCAGCGCGCATGTTGACGATCTGCTCGTCGAAATAGCGTGGAACGTCGCGCAGACGGGCCAGATAGCGCCGATAGCCGTCGACATCGTCGAATGGCTGGGAGGCGTCGAGATAAGTCCAGAAGGAGCTGTCGCTGTTGAACGGCATCTCCCATGTCCGGAATTGATAGTCCGAGATTTCGTTCTGAAGCACGACGCGGAAGATCTCGGCGTTCACCTTTTCGTCCGCCGATAGCTGCGCCGTGCTGATTGCGTTCAGCTGCGTGAGCAGGTCTTTCAGATGCCCTTCGCGGCGAAGCTGCGATGCCTCATCGACATGCGGAAGGTAACCGGCCTGCCGCTGCTCGCTTCGGCTATCCTGGAAGAATCCGAACTCCTTGTCCTCCCAGGCGGAATAGCCGTTGTAGAGCGCGCGCAAGCGGGTGTCCGATCCACTCGCCGCATGCTTCGCCGGAGCGGCGCAGGCGGGCGAACAGAGCGCAACTATCCCGAGCAGCAATGCCCCTGCGGGCGCCAGCAACTTCAAACGCATGTTTCCTCCCCTCGACGGACGCCGCCGCGCACCGAACAGGGCCACCGCTTCGTCGGATTTGCGTTCCGTGCTCCGTTTACTTCACAAGGACTGGAGGCGCCTTCGTCAAGGCCCAAGCCGTGAGTATCTGACCTGAAGGAGTCGTCATTGCCGGACTTCACTCGGCGCCAGGCCGTCGCCGCCCTCGCGTCCACAGCAGCAATGCCACTGCTGTCGGCGTGCAAGAAGGCAATGCCGAGCGGCGCGCAGTCTTCGGGAGATGCGCTCCCGCTGCTGAACAGCTTCGCCGATCATTTCCTCACCCTCTATCCCGAAGGCGCGACCGGGCTCGGCATCGACAATGGCGGTCGAGCCGCTCTGCGCTCGAAGCTCGAGGATCGCTCGGCCGAAGGCCAGAATCGAATCGCGACCGTGCTTCGCGACGATCTCGCCAAGGCCAAGTCCTTCGACACTAGCAGTCTCGACTTCCAGATGCGCACCAATTTCGAGGTTGTCCGAAGCGCTTACGAGACCGCGGTCGAAGGCTTCGCTCAGCCCTATGGCGACGTCGCGGTCGGCGGATGGCGCAACACGCCCTACGTCGTGATCCAAAATGTCGGCGCGTGGCTCGACATCCCGCAGCTTCTCAATAACGACCAGCCGCTCGAGACCAAGGCAGACGCCGACGCTTACCTCTCACGTCTTGCCCAGTTTCCGAAGACGCTGGACGGTGAGCTCGGCCGCATGCGGGCAGCGCTCGGCAAAGGTCTCGTCCCGCCAAGCTTCCTGATCGACAAGACCATCCCTGCTCTCACCATCGCTGCGAAGGACGCCGCGTCGGGCGGCGCTATGGTCGACACGCTGGTCAAGAAAACCAAGGCGAAGGGGATCGGAGGCGACTGGGAAGCCCTCGCCCGCGGCATCGTCGAAAAACAGGTCGCACCGGCGCTGCAGCGGCAGATAGCCGAGCTGGAGGCCGAGCGGGAGAAAGCGACCGACGACGCCGGCATGTGGGCGCGACCGAACGGCGAAGCTTATTACCGTTGGGCGCTGAAGGCGGGAACGACGACGACACTGTCGCCCGAACAGATCCACCGGATGGGCCTCAACCAGCTTCAGCAGTTGCACGCCCAGATGGATTCGATTCTGAAGCAGATCGGCTACACCTCGGGCAGCGTTGGCGACCGAATGAAGGCGCTGGCGAAGGACCCGAAATACAAATTCTCGGACGGCGATCAGGGCCGCGCCGAAATCATGGCTTTCATCCAGGACAGGCTGAAGTGGATTAACGCGCAGCTTCCACGCGCCTTCAACACGCTCGTCCATCCGAACATGGAGGTGAAGCGCATGTCGCCGGAGGAGGAGCCGGGCGCTCCGACCGCGTACGGCGGAGCCGGCTCGATAGACGGCAAGATACCGGGGCGCTTCTGGATCAATCTCAGGAGCACCGACCTGCACCGCAAGTACAGCCTCGCGGACCTGACCTTTCATGAATCCATCCCGGGCCATATCTGGCAGGGCGAATATACTCACAAGGAGCCGCTGATCCGGCAGCTGCTCGCCTTCAATGCTTATTCGGAAGGCTGGGCGCTCTATGCAGAGCAACTTGGCGACAAGCTTGGCGCCTATGTCGAGAACCCAGCGGCGCGGCTCGGCTATCTGCAGTCGATTTCATTCCGCGCGGTTAGGTTGGTGGTCGATACGGGGATCCACGCGATGAAATGGACGCGCCAGCAGGCGGTCGACTATTTCGTGAACGTCAACGGCTCCAACCCGCTCGAAGTCGCGAACGAAGTCGACCGGTACTGCGCCTGGCCGGGCCAGGCCTGCGGCTACAAGATCGGCCACACGACGATCAGCCAGCTGCGCGATAAGGCGAAACACGAGCTTGGGACGAAGTACAGCCTGAAGGCGTTCGACGACGCGGTCGTCCTCGGCGGGAACGTACCGATGGACGTGCTCGCCAAGAACGTGGACGATTACATTGCGCGAACGAAGACCGGCTAGCGCTTGTAGTCGGACCTCAGGAACTGCCGCCCGCGCTTCACCGTCATGACTACGGTCCGCATGTTGCGAACGTCGTCGAGCGGATTGGCGGACAGGACGACCATGTTCGCGAGCTTGCCTGGAACGATTGTGCCTGTCTCCTGATCGGCACCCATCGCCTTCGCGCCGGTGATCGTCGCAGCTTGGATGACGGCCATAGGCGGAAGACCTGCCGCATCGTGCAGAAGTTGAAACTCGTCGAACAGCGACGGCCACGGTTCATCAACCGGAGTGTCGCCGTCGGTACCCGTCGAGATCCGTACACCCGCGCGCCACGCCTGGTTGGTCAGCTTGCCGGCGAATGCGACCGTGCAGAGCGGCGGCTTGTGCTGTTGGCGGGCGCCCTCCTCCACCTCTCGATAGACGTGTAAGGTCGCATCCAGGATCGTGCCGCGCCGCGCCATGTCGGCGTAGAGCTTGGCCATCACTGGATTGTCGCGGGTGAACAACGAGGGATCGATCGGGAAGCGATGCTCATAGGCGTCCGGCCGCTTCGCCATCGCCTGGTAGGCGAGATAGCAAGTGTGCGAGACCGTATCGACGCCCGCGTCGACTACCTCGAACGGAGTCGCCGGGAACACCATCCCGTGCGCCCAAACGCGCATTCCCTGCCGATGCGCTTCGCTCGTGATCTTCGCGACGAGATCGCCTGGAAGGTCGGCGTAGACTTTCACAGCCGTGGCGTATGTGCCCTTCGCCCGCGCGACCGCCAGGATCATGTTCGTGGATTGGTCGATTGCCTGCTCCCAGGGCACCTCCCCCGCGACGGCGCCCTTTGCGATCGCCTCGGTACGCGGATCTTTGAAGAAGCCGGAGCCGGCCATCAGGGCGGCATAGTTGATGTCCGGTGAAGGAATTTCGCCCACGCGAGCGGCTCGCGTGATGTCGGCGATCTGGCGGATGTCATCGGCCATGTCGCGAGTGCCCGTAATACCGCTGTAGATGTCGCGCTTGAGGCGCGCCTCGGCCTCGGGCCGATCAGGCGGAGTCGCCAAGTGCTGGTGGGAGTCGATGTAGCCGGGAAGCAGATACTTGCCGCCCAGATCGACTTGCGTCGCTCCCTGCAGCTGCGAATCGTTCAGGCTCCCATCGGGCTCAACCGCAACGATGCGTTCGCCGTCGGTCACAACCGCCACGTCCCGTCTCATCGCTGCCCCGGTGCCGTCGATGAGGGATGCGTGCCTGTACGCCGTTCGGGTCCCGGCGTGCGGAGGCTCATAGGGCGCCGCTCCGATCAGCAGGAACGAGACGGCAAGAAGAAGAAAGGATGAACGCATCCGTCCTTCCTGCCCGCAACCACTTCGTCAGGGAAGCACCGCGAGATCCGGATCGACGAAATGCCGCCGCGCTTCGACCGCGAAAAGCCGCGCGGGCGAGTAGAAACGCAGCGGCCAGTCGCGCCGCCCCATCGGCGACAGCAGAAGTTGGTTCACAAGCTCGTGGATCGGCTCGCTCGTGTCCGCTTCCTCGAGGAACAGCCGCACGCCGTGAAGGAATATTCGA
>DASQYQ010000068.1:0-3418 GCA_035639115.1 Sphingomicrobium sp.
AGGGCCGAGATCGATGGGCGGATGGCCGCCTTCAAGCAAAGAGAGGAAGCGCTTGCCAAGGCAAGGGGCCGTGACTCCGAATGAAGGAGTGCCGCAGCGGCGATCAGGTGTCAGGCGGCTTCGAGCTTCCTCGCCTCGCGCTTGCGCTCGTGCGGGTCGAGGAAGCGCTTGCGGATCCGGATCGCCTTGGGCGTGACTTCGACCAACTCGTCATCCTGGATGTAGGCGATCGCCTGTTCGAGGCTCATCCGCTTCGGTGGAGTGAGGCGAATTCCCTCGTCCTTGCCGGACGCCCGGAAGTTGGTGAGCTGCTTTGACTTCAGCGGATTGACCTCGAGGTCCTGAGTCTTCGCATTCTCGCCGATGACCATGCCCTCGTAGAGCATCTCGCCCGGCGAGACGAAGAGGATTCCGCGCTCCTCGAGCGCATTGAGCGCATATGCGACCGCAGCGCCCTGCTCCATCGAGATGAGGACTCCGTTCTGGCGGCCGGCAATCGGGCCCTTGTAGGGGCCGTACTTCTCGAAGAGCCGGTTCATGATTCCGGTTCCGCGCGTGTCCGACAGGAACTCGCCGTGGTAGCCGATCAGGCCCCGCGAGGGCGCCGAGAAGGTCAGTCGAGTCTTGCCGCCGCCGGACGGACGCATGTCGGTCATCTCGGCCTTGCGCATCGCCATCTTGTCGATGACGGTCCCGCTGAACTCGTCGTCCACGTCGACGACCACCGTCTCGTAGGGCTCTTCGCGCCCTGACGGCCCGTCCCGGAACAATACTCGGGGGCGGCTGATTCCGAGCTCGAACCCTTCGCGGCGGAGGGTCTCGATGAGGACTCCGAGCTGAAGCTCGCCGCGGCCCGCGACCTCATAGGCCTCGCCGCCGGCGGTCTCGGTGACTCGGATCGCGACATTGCCCTCCGCTTCGCGGACCAGGCGGTCGCGAATGACCCGGCTCTGCACCTTGTCGCCGTCCTTGCCGGCGAACGGGCTGTCGTTGACCGCGAAGGTCATGCTGAGCGTCGGCGGATCAATCTCGCGCGCGTGAAGCGGCTCGGCGATCTCGGGCGTTCCGATCGTGTTCGAGACGGTCGCCTTGATGAGGCCCGCGATGGCGATGATGTCGCCCGCTTCGGCGCGATCGACCGGCACCCGCTCGAGCCCCCGAAAGGCGAACAGCTTCGTCGCACGGCCGTCCTCGACGACATTGCCGTTGACGTCCATCGCTCGGATCGGGTCGTTGACGTTGATCGCGCCGCTGTCGACCCGTCCGGTCAGGATACGGCCGAGGAACGGATCCCGGTCGAGCAGAGTCGCGAGCATCTTGAACTCGCTGGTCGAATCGAGCTTCGGCGCCGAAACATGGTCGACGATGGTCTGGAACAGCGGGGTCAGATCGCCTTCGCGGACATCGTCCGTCAGCCCTGCATAACCCGCTCGGCCGCTGGCGTAGAGCGTCGGGAAATCGAGCTGCTCGTCATTGGCTTCGAGGTTGAGGAAGAGTTCGAACACCTCGTCGAGGACCTCCGCTGGACGCGCGTCAGGGCGGTCGATCTTGTTAACGACGACGATCGGGCGAAGGCCGAGCGCCAGCGCCTTGCCAGTGACGAACTTGGTCTGTGGCATCGGCCCTTCGGCGGAGTCCACCAGCAGGATCACGCCGTCGACCATCGACAGGATCCGCTCTACCTCGGCGCCGAAGTCGGCGTGGCCCGGAGTGTCGACGATATTGATTCGCGTGCCGTTCCACTCGACCGACGTGCACTTTGCGAGGATGGTGATCCCACGCTCCTTCTCGAGATCGTTCGAATCCATCGCCCGCTCCTCGATCCGCTGGTTGTCGCGGAAAGTGCCGGACTGGCGGAAGAGCTGGTCGACTAGGGTCGTCTTGCCGTGATCGACGTGCGCGATGATCGCGACGTTACGCAGGTTCATCATATTTTCCCGGAAAAATTCGACCCGCCATGTAGTCGTTTGAGCGTCATGTTGCAATGCAGCATGGCAACGGCAGAAGCCCTCGGACGTTTTTGGAGCGGAAGGAGATTGTCATGCCTGGCAAACATTCGTCGAAGGAAAAACGCAAGGCCCGCCACATCGAGAAGGGCTATGAGAAGAAGGGCGTTTCCCACCGCGAGGCCGAGCACCGCGCCTGGGCGACGGTCAACAAGCAGGACAAGTAATATCTAGCCCCGCTCCAGGATCTCGATCGCGCGTTCCACTGCGCGAAGCTCGCTAGGTGCGAGACGCTCGAGGCGGCTCACGAGGCCACTTCCGCCTCGTGGCCGCTTCGTCAGCATTTCTCTCCCGCTTTCGGTGAGGCGCATCGCGAGCCGGCGGCGATTTCCCGGATCGGCAGTCCGCTCGATGAAGCCCGCACGAACGAGCGAATCGACTGAACGGCTGACGGCAGGTGCGCCCCGGCCGACTGCGGAAGCGACTTGATTGAGGGTCGCCGGCTCGTTCGAGGCTACAGCGACCAGCAAGTTGCGCTTGGCCCTGTCGGCGCGCTCGGCCGGCCCGTCGGCGATATAGCGCTGCGCAACGGCAGCGAGCCGCGCGGAAAGCGCTTCCGGTGTCCCTCCCCAGAGCATGTTTGCAGACTAGCAAAGGTTTGGCTGGATGCAACTTTGCCGCTAGCAGCACCAGATGAGCAGTCGCCCTCCCCTTCCTCGCAACGTCTGGGTGCTCGGCTTCGTCAGCCTCTTCATGGACCTCTCGAGTGAGGTGTACCATGCGCTTCTGCCCGCCTTCATCACGCTCGTGCTCGGGCTTCCAGCGACTGCGCTCGGGGCGATCGACGGACTTTCCGAGGCGACCGCCAACATGGCCAAGCTCTTCTCGGGCAGGCTTTCGGACCGGAGCCTCAAACGAAAGCCGTGGATCATGGGCGGCTATGGCCTGGCAGCGCTCTCGAAGCCTTTGTTTCCGCTTGCAACCAACGCCCCACTGGTGATGCTCGCGCGGTTCGCCGATCGGATCGGCAAGGGCATCCGCGGGTCTCCGCGCGACGCGATGATTGCCGACGAGACTCCGCCCGAGATCAGGGGCCGGGCCTTCGGTCTGCGGCAGGCGCTGGACACCGCGGGAGCTCTCCTTGCTCCTTTGCTCGCGATCGGGCTCATGGCGCTCCTCGCAAGCGACATCCGTGCCGTCTTCTGGATCGCCGTCATTCCCGCTGCCATCTCTTTCGTCCTCGCCTGGCTCGTCGTCCGGGAGCCGGCGCAGCAACTGGCGCCGATCAAGAAGTCGCCCTTCTTCTCCGGCTTCCGCCAGCTTGGCGCCGAGACGAAGCGCCTTCTCAAGGTCGGGTTCCTGTTCACGCTCGCGCGCTTCTCGGAAGCATTCCTGATCCTCAAGGGCATCGACATCGGCCTGTCTGGCGCCATGTCCCCGATCACTCTCGCGATCTTCAATCTCGCTTATGT
>DASQYQ010000069.1:0-2136 GCA_035639115.1 Sphingomicrobium sp.
GGCGTACCCGACGACGGCCAGAAGGTGCTGCTCGCGATCAAGAGCGTGGGCGGCCAGAGCGCCGAGGCTTGGCGCAGCGTGCTCGACGATCTGATCAAGCGCGGCTTGCGACGGCCCGGGTTCCTCATCGTCGACGGCGCGCCGGGGCTCGACAAGGCCATCGCCGTCGTCTGGGACGGCGTGCCGGTCCAGCGCTGCACGGTTCACAAGCATCGCAATCTCCTCGCGCACGCCCCCGAGCGCCTGCACGAGGAGATCACCGCCGACTACACCGACATGATCTCCGCCGCCACGCGCCAGGAGATTGAAGCCCGCCGCAAGGCCTTCATCCGCAAGTGGCGGCTCAAGCACCGCGCCGTCGCCGACAGCCTGGAGGAAGCCGGCGATCGGCTGTTCACCTTTGCACGACTGCCGCCGAGCCAATGGCGCAGCGCGCGCACGACGGATGAGATCGACAAGTCTTTTCTCCTGCGCGATCTGTTATTCTGCAGAAGCACGGGTGACGTGGCAAAGAGCCGGGCCCGAGGATGCCAACCTGGCCGCGCAGCCGTCATCGTCGCTCCTCATTGGCGGCACCCGTGCGCCGCTTTGAGGGACCACGCCGCTGCCAACGGCTGACGAACTGTTCGTAGGCATGTTCAGCGTGGCGCGCCACATCGATCTCCCGATTGCGCAGGTCCTTGATATTGTAGGCATAGGCCGCGCCACGCTTGTTGCCCTTTTTCTCTGGCTGTCCAGCCTGTAGCTGCATCGCGCGTATCTTGTGGGCGACCAGCGCGGGACGCGCCCATTGGTAGTCGGTATCTTTAATCAGCAGATGCCAGCAGAGCACAGCGAGTTTACGTGCCACGGCGACCGCTGCGACTTGGTGACCACGTCGGGCTCGGATACGCAGGAAGAACGAACGCAGTGGGCCAGGTGCCTTAGAGGCAGCCCAGGCCGCCTCGACCAGCATGGCGCGCGCGTGGCTACGGCCGCGCTTGCTGATGCGGCCATGCTGCGCCAAACCAAGACCCGATTGGCGCACCCGCGGATTGAGTCCAACATAGCTCACGAGCTTCTGCGGCGAGGAGAAACGGTGGATATCGCCAATCGCCGCGACGAGGCCTGCGGCCACGATGATGTTGACGCCGGTGATAGTTAGCAGGCGCTTGACGGACGGATCTTCAATCACCTCCTCGGCGATCTCGCGGTCGAGAAGCTCAAGATCCTCGGCGAGCCGGTCGAGCTCGCGCAAGTGCCGCTCGATGGCGGCCTGCTCGTCAACTGGCAGTTCCTGTCGTCCAAGCCAGCTTCGGCCCAGTCGACCAAACAGGTCGGCATGCGGGCACGGCGGGATGAGATGCGCCTGCAGGATGGCATGCACCTCGTTCTTGATCCGCGTCCGATGCCGAACGACTTGATTGCGACGCGCCACAAGGCGACGCCGGCGCTCGGTGTCCGCATCGGGGAGCCAAACCTCCGGTAGGAAGCCTGCTGCCCGTAGCGAGGCCAGCACGCTGGCGTCGATCTTGTCTGTCTTGACGTGAGCATGTGCGATCGCCTTCACTTGCAGCGGATTGGCCACGATCACTCGCGCCACATACGGGCCGAGCACCCGCACCACCGCCATGGCGTTGCCGGTCGCTTCGACAACGATCTCGTCTTGTTTGCTTAGGCTGCGGCCGAACCCCTCAAGCCCCGAGCGGGTCATGTCGATCCGCCCCGCTCGATGAAGCCGACCTGCTTCCCAGAACACCACCTCCGCGAAAGTGCGGTGGATGTCCATGCCGATCACACGCATGTTCTGCTCCTCTCATTTTGCTTCGACGGGAGCAGTGGGCCACACGACAACTACGGATCCGCGCTCACGGCGCAACCGGGTGGGTCGCAGGGGCGGCCAGCTACTAACACGAGCTCACGGCTCATCGTACAGATCGGCCTGCCCACTGACGTGCTCCCGGTGCCCCTCGTCCCGGATGGTCACACCATACGCCAGGACTAAAGCTGTCCCGGCCGGATGAGCGGGCACCGGAATCCTCATACCGGTTACGAACGCCATCGAGGCGCTGAACTCCAAGCTGCGCCGGGCCATCAGAACCAGAGGCCATTTCCCATCTGACGACGCCGCAGCCAAGCTGCTATATCTGGTTTTGA
>DASQYQ010000070.1:0-8847 GCA_035639115.1 Sphingomicrobium sp.
CAAGCTGGTCGTAATAAGGCCGGCAACGATCAGCGAGCTGTTGCGCTTGGCCGGGAAGCTCGATGGGTTGAGTCTCGGGCCGGCCGAAACCGGTGCTCCGCTCCACCGCGGCATACCAGTGCGGCGCCCACGGCCCGTCCGTCTCGCGCCTTCCGGGAGCCCAGCCCAGCATCGCCGGATCCCACGCAATGCCGAGCGCCTCGCACAAGCTCGACAATAGGGTTTCGGGATCGGCGAGCAGGTCGTTGGCGTCGATCACCGGCGGAGCGTGTCCGAGACGGTCCGCTTCGCGCTCGAAGAACTCGGCCTGGCGGTCGAGTCCAAAATTCTCGAAGGCGGCGCTTTCCCGTTTGCGCAGGTAGGAGGCAATCATCCGCTCCGGCTCGCGGATCAGGAAGGCGTGGGTGAAGCCGGCGAAATCATCGTAGCCGATCGGCCCCGCCATGTGGTGCCACATGTGCTTCTGGTACCAGATGGGAGCTGTGCCGGAAGCATCGCTCCGCAAGCTCTCCATGACGCTTTCCCAGTCGCAGTCCATCGCTGCGATGGTCTCTTCGCGCATCGGATGATCGGCGCCAGTCGTCTTGAGGAAGCAGCCGTAGAAGGGCTCGTCCGAGACGAATGTGTCGGATCTGCTTTCGAAACTGCGCATCATCGCGGTGGAGAGGTTGCGGGGCCCCGACCACATCGCGATTCGTAAGGTCACGGGCGCTTCTGCTCCTTGGCGTCGCGCTCGACGCGCTCCGCATAGAGTTTCTGCAGCCGCTCGACCATCGGGCCTCGGCAGGCGAGCTTCCGGCCATCGATTTCGCGCACCGGAACGATTCCTGCGAAGGTGCCGGTCACGAAGGCTTCGTCTGCCCCGTAGACATCGGTCAGCGAGAAGTCCTTTTCGATCGCACTGATGCCCGCTTCCCGAGCGACCTCGAGAGCGAGCCCTCGAGTGATCCCGCCGAGGCAATATTTGCCGCTCGAGGTCCACACTTCGCCCTTGCGAACGATGAAGAAGTGAGTCGAATTGCAAGTCGCGACGAAGCCCTGCGGGTCGAGCATCAAGGCTTCGTCCGCGCCGGCCTCGGTCGCCTGGATCGAGGCCAGGATGCAATTCAGCTTGGAGTGCGAGTTGATCTTCTGGTCCTGCACCGCCGGATCGCCTCGGCGCACGTGAACGGTGAATAGCTTCAGGCCGCGTTGGTAGACCCCGGGGTCGGGCTCCTTATATTCCGGGATGATCACGATCGTCGGGCTGCCGACCACGACTCGGGGATCCTGATAGGGGGTCGCTCGAACGCCGCGGGTGACCATCAGGCGGACGTGGACTCCATCGTCCATCTCGTTGGCGTCGAGCGTTTCGTAAAGCCGCCTCGTCAGCTCTTCCGGCGACAGGCCGATGTCCATCGCGATCGCCTTTGCGCCTTCGAACAGCCGCTCGAGATGCCGATCGAGGAATCCGAGCCGGCCGCGATGCAGACGAAGGCCCTCCCAGACGCCGTCGCCGAGCATGAAGCCGCTGTCGAAGACCGAGACGACGGCTTCGCTGCGAGGCTTCAGCTCGCCGTTGACGTTGATCAGGATCGCCGCGTTTCGCGGATCGGAGACGTCATGCATGGAGGTCATTCAAGCTCGCCCTTCACCGGATCATGGCCCCAGTTCATCAGGCTGTAGCGCCATCGGGACGTGAATATATTCTCGGGCCGCTGCGCGAGATGCCGGCGGACGAACCCGACCACTTTGCGCATATGCTCAAGATCGGCGGGAGTGAGTTCGCCTTCCGACTTGCCCAGCAGGTCGACGATGCGTCGCCCGCTCGAATGACCGACGCTCTCCGTTGCGCTGCCGTCCTTGCCCTTCCAGCCGACCTTCCTGCTCTCGTCGGTTTCAAGCCAGGCCTCGAGCTCACGGGAATCCATGTTCACGGCCTCCGCGAACTCCCTTCGAACCTTGTCCGGATCGAGCCTCGTCAATCAATGCTTCCGTTGATCGGCCGCGCCTTGCATCGGACGGACGAACAGGTTCTTCACCTGAGGCCAGCGCTCCTGCGCCTCCTCTTCGATCTGGCAAACGATTCGTTCGACCTCCCGTGCGCTGATCGAGTCCTTGAAGTCGACGTTCATCATCACTGTGATTTGGTCCGGCGACGAATGCACCGTGAGGACGTGTCCAACGCCCACTACCCCCGGCGTCTCGTCGGCAAGTGCACGCAGATTGCGAACGAGGACGGGATCGGCAGCCTCTCCGATCAGGAGGCCCTTGGATTCGTAGGCGAGAAGGCCGGCAGTAACGCCGAGGATGATCCCGATCACGACCGATGCAGCGCCGTCGAAGAACGGATTGCCGGTGACCTGCGCGAGCATCAGTCCGACCGCCGCGGCGATGATTCCGGCCATCGCCGCGCCGTTCTCGAGGAGGACGATGAACGCTGGCGGATCCTTGGACTGACGCACCGCCCGGAACCAGCCGAGCCTTCCTTTGGCCTTCTTGAAGTCCCCGAACGCCTCCACGGTCGACCAGCCCTCGAGAAGGAAGGCGATCAGTAGCACCGCATAAGCGATCACCGGCGATACCGCGGGTTCGGGGTGGGCGATGTGGATGATGCCCTCGTAGACCGACACTCCGGCGCCGAGCGCGAAGACAAGGACGGCGACGACGAAGCTCCAGAAGTAGAGCTCGCGGCCGTAGCCGAACGGGTGAAACTTATCGGGCGGCCTCTTCGCCGCCCGGCGGCCCCACATGAGGAGCAGCTGGTTCACGGAGTCGACGACGCTGTGAACGCCTTCGGTGAGCATCGCCGAGGAGCCGGTGATGAACGCGGCGACGAACTTGGACGCAGCGATTCCGAGGTTCGCCAGCAGGGCGACGACGAGCGTTCGCGTACTGGCGGTCGGAGCGCTCATTGCGTTGCGCCTGGTCCTTTCACCAGCTGGCCGCCCTTAACCACGGCATCGACATGCTCGAGAAGCGCGACATTCTGGAGCGGATCGCCGCGAACTGCGACCAGGTCTCCGTAGCGGCCCGGCTCGATCACTCCGACATCGTTGCGATTGAGCGCTTCCGAAGCATTCAGAGTCGCAGCCTGGATCGCTTGCAGCGGCGTCATTCCCCATTGGACCATCTTCGCGAACTGCTTGCCATTGTCGCCATGCGGATAGACTCCCGCATCGGTTCCGAAGATCATTTTCACGCCCGCCTTGACGGCGCGCTGGAAGGTCTGGCGCTGCTTCAGGCCGACCATCTTTTCCTTGTCCAGGCTCTCCTGCTCCGTCCCGTTCTTGGTCCCCGTCGCGAGGATGTAGTCGTCGTTGTAAATGTCCATGTCGAACCATGTACCATGCTGCTTTGCGAGCTGAATCGTCGCATCGCTCGCAAGGCTGGCATGCTCGATCGTGTCGATTCCAGCGAGGATCGCCTGGCGGATGCCCTCGTCGCCGTGGGCATGCGCCGCGACCTTCAGGCCGAGCATGTGCGCCTCATCGGCGATCGCCTTCATCTCGTCATAGGTCAGTTGCTGTGCGCCTACTGCGTCGCCGGCCGAGAATACGCCGCCGGTCGCGCAGATCTTGATGACCTCTGCGCCATATTTGTGGACCCAGCGGACGAGCTCGCGCCCGCGCTCCGGGCTGGTGACGATGTTGGGGCCGGTCTTGTCCGCGCCCATCGAGGGCGGAAGCCCGTCCGTGTCGTCGCAATGGCCGCCGGTCGCTCCCAAGAGATAGGTCGCCGGGATGATTCGCGGGCCGACGATCCAGCCGCCGTCTATGGCCTGCTTGAGCCCGACATCGTCGAAGTCGCCGGAACCGACGTTCCGAACGGTCGTGAAGCCGGCGTCAATGTCCTTGCGGGCATTATAGGGACCGATCGCCGCCCAGAAGCTGTCCGTATATTTCAGTCCCTCATAGCCGCCGATTTCGGCCAGGCTGTTCATATGGACGTGCATGTCGATAAGGCCTGGGACAAGCGTGTCGCCCGCCAGATCGATACGCTTTGCGCCCGGAGGAGCGTGCAAGGAGCCGGCAGCGCCGACCTGCTGGATCCTGCCGTCGTCGCCGATGAGAATGGCTGGGTGGTCGAGGTAGCGACCGCTCGTCACGTCGAGCATCCGGTCAGCAGTGACAACAGTCACCGCCTGCGCAGCAGTCGCCGCAAGCAGCGTCGCAGCAGCGACTATCCAAGCCTTCATTCTTCCCCCCATTCCCAATCGAAGCTTCGCTAGGTTCGCGTTCAACGCGCGCACATCCGCGAGGAGCGCCTGCCCAGCAGTTTCGCCAGAATTGATTCCACCGTCCAGCGGCCGTGCATTGCCGCGATTGTTTGCGCAAGTGCACGGCCGTAGGACAGCCCAAGCTCGATCAGATGTGAATCACGCGTCCGAAAGCGGCGAGTACGCTTTCGTGCATCATCTCCGACAGCGTCGGATGCGGGAATACCGTCTGGATGAAGTCCGTTTCGACCAGCTCGGCGGTCTTTCCGATCGTATAGCCCTGGATCAGCTCGGTGACCTCGGCGCCGATCATGTGCGCGCCGAGGAGCTCGCCGGTCTTCGAATCGAACACCGTCTTCACGAAGCCTTCCGTTTCGCCAAGCGCGATCGCCTTGCCGTTGCCAATTGCCGGGAACTTGCCGACCTTTACTTCGTAGCCTGCTTCCTTCGCCTTTGCCTCGGTCAGGCCGACGCTTGCGACCTGCGGGCGGCAGTAGGTGCAGCCCGGGATATTTTTCGGATCGGTCGGGTGCGGATGGGCGTCCTTGTTGCCCAGCTCCTTCGCGATTGCCTCGGCGGCAGTGACTCCCTCATGGCTCGCCTTGTGGGCGAGCCATGGCGGCGCCGTAACATCGCCGATCGCCCATAGGCCGGGCACGTTGGTTCGGCACATCGGATCGGTGTCGATGTGCCCCTTGGTTGTTTTGACTCCGAGCGCCTCCAGACCGATGTTCTCCGTGTTCGGGACGATTCCGACGGCGACGATGCAGTGGCTGAACTTTTGCTCGGCCGATTTGCCGTCCGAAGTCTTGATCTTCGCGGTGACGCCCTTCGAGTCCGCCTTGAGGCTTTCGACTCCGGCGCTGGTGAGGATGGTCAGCCCCTGCTTCTGGAGGCTCTTGGCGAGCTGAGCGCTCACTTCCGAATCCTCGACTGGAACCACGCGGTCGAGCATTTCGACGACGGTCACCTTGGCGCCGAGGTCCGCGTAGAAGCTGGCGAACTCGATCCCGATGGCCCCCGAGCCGATGACGAGAAGCTCGGTCGGCATCTCCGGCGGGGTCATTGCGTGGCGGTAGGTCCAGATTCGCTTTCCGTCGGCTTTGGCGAACGGGAGGTCGCGGGCGCGTGCGCCGGTCGCGATGATGATATGCTTGGCCTGCAGCTCGGTTGCCTTGCCGTCCGCGGCTGCGACTTTGAGCTTGTCTTTCGCGGTAAGCTTCCCCTCGCCCATCACCACCGTGATCTTGTTCTTCTTCATCAGGTGGGCGACGCCCTGGTTGAGCTGCTTCGCGACCGCACGGCTTCGAGCGACGACCTTGGCGAGGTCGAAGGACGGCTTCTCGTTGCTTAGGCCATAAGCGTCGGCGTGCTTCATGTAGTGGAACACTTCGGCCGTTCGAAGCAGCGCCTTGGTCGGAATGCAGCCCCAATTGAGGCAGATGCCGCCCAGATTCTCGCGCTCGACGATCGTCGTCTTGAGCCCGAGCTGCGCGGCTCGGATCGCGGCCACATAGCCGCCCGGACCCGAGCCAAGGACGATCACATCGTAATTGTCAGCCATTCGCATCTTCCTCTGCCACGATGGCCCGCGGCTTTCCTTGTTCATCGAGCGCGACGAAGGTGAACTCACCTTCCGCGACGAGGGTTTCCTCATCGCTATCCCGCTGGCGAGCGATCGCTTCCGCCTTTAGCCGCAGTGAGGTGCGACCCTGTTTCAGCAAATCGACATAGACGCTGAGCTCGTCACCGACCGCCATTGCACCGGGGAATTTGATCGCGTCCGCCGCGACGAGAAGCGCCTTGCCATGGGTCCGGCGCGACACGAACGAGCCGCAGGCAAGGCCCATCTGCCCCATCAGCCAGCCCCCGAATACGCCGCCATAGGGATTGGTGTCCGCGGGCATCGCAGTCACTCGGATGAGGGGGTCAGGCATCGGCATGAATATGTTGCGGCGCAACTTGACGGAAAATCCAGCGCCAACAGCAGACCGCTAGACCTGCGACTGGTCTCAAGTTCAAGCCAACATTCCCAGCGGGTTTTCGACCAGCCGCTTGAACGCCTGCATCAACTTGGCTCCGTCGGCGCCATCTATCGCGCGGTGGTCGAAGCTTCCGGTCGCGCTCATGACCGTCGCTATTTGCAGCGAGTCATTGATGACATAGGGCCGCTTCTCGCCCGCGCCGATCGCCATGATCATGCCCTGCGGCGGGTTGATGACGGCTTCGAACTGCTTGATTCCGTACATGCCCATGTTGCTGAGCGAGGCTGTGCCGCCCTGATATTGCTGCGGCTGGAGCTTGCCGTCTCGGGCGAGTCCGGCGAGCTCCTTCATCTCGGTGGAAATCGCCGAAACGCTCTTGCTCTCCGCGCCGACGATGATCGGCGTGATCAGCCCGGCCGGGATCGATACTGCGACCGAGATGTCGGCGCGCTTGTACTGGAGCATCTGGTCGCCTGCGAAGGCGACGTTGCATTGGGGAACTTCGATCAACGACTGGGCCAGCGCCTTGATCAGGAGGTCGTTGACGCTGAGCTTGACTCCGCGGATCTCGAGGCCGGCGTTGAGCTCGGTGCGGAGCTTCAGCAGAGCGTCGAGCTGAATGTCGACCGTCAGATAGATGTGCGGGACCTGCTGCTTCGCTTCGGTCAGGCGGCGCGCGATGGTCTTGCGGATGTTCGAAAGCTTGACCTCTTCGTGAGGGATCGCCTGCTCGATCGGCCCGGGCATGACGAGATGAGACGAGATTGCCGAAGCTGCGGCCGGAGCCGCAGCCGGTGCGCCTGCGGGCGCCGGCGCGGCCGCCGGAGCCTTGCCGACGGCGGCGTCGACGTCGGCACGAACAATCCGGCCGCCCGGACCACTGCCCTGGAGGCTCGAGAGGTCGATCCCCTGGGCCTGCGCGAGTCGGCGGGCGAGCGGCGATGCCTTGATCCGGTCGCCCTCGGCGCTCTGCGCTGCGGGCGCGCTCGGAGCCGGCGGCGTTTCGACCGGCGCCTTAGGAGGAGCGGGTGGCGCTGGAGGAGGAGGAGTGGCGTCCGCTTTCGGGGCCGGAGGGGCTTTTGGCGGAGCGGGGGGCGGCGTGTCGGCCTTTGGAGCAGCGCTCGACGCAGCCGACGCATCCTCGCCTTCGCCCGCGAGGATTGCGATCGGGGCGCCGACCTTCACGCCTTCGCTGCCTTCGGGCACCAGGATCTTGGCGATGGTTCCTTCGTCGACTGCTTCGAACTCCATCGTAGCCTTGTCGGTCTCGATCTCGGCGAGAATGTCGCCGGACGCGACTTTGTCCCCTTCCTTCACGAGCCACTTGGCAAGAGTGCCTTCCTCCATGGTTGGGGAAAGCGCGGGCATCTTGAGTTCGATGGGCATAAGGGGCGGTCCGTCAGGAAAAGCTTGCGCGGCTCAAAGCCAATGCGGCCACTGAGGTCAAGGGCACGCTGAAGCGCTTTCGAGGCGGCTTGCGCTAAACGCGCGTTTAACGCAGCAATCGTTCCGCATGGGTGACGACCGCAAACGCACCTATCTTGTCGTCGTCGACGACAGCGAAGAAGCGCGCGTCGCTCTCCGTTTCGCTGCGCGTCGAGCAGCCAAGACCAGAGGCCGGATCGAGGTCCTAGGAGTCGTCGAGCCGCAGGACTTCGTTCAGTTCGGGGGCGTCCAGGCCGCGATCGAGGAAGAGCAGCGGCTTCGGATCCAGGGCGTGGTCAGCTCGGCGATCGGCGAAATCCTCGACGAGTCGGGAGTCGAAGCGAACATCATCGTCCAGCAGGGCGACCCGGTTCGAACGGTCCTCGAGCATGTCGGACAACGGAGCGAGGTGGCTGCATTGGTGCTTGGAGCAGCGCCGGCCGGCAATCCGGGACCTCTGGTTGTCCACTTCACCGGCTATGATTCCGGCAAACTACCGTGCCCGGTCATGATCATCCCCGGAAGCCTCAGCGACGAGCGGCTGGAGCAGTTGAGCTAGAGAATTGCGGAGAGAATCTCGCCGAGCTTCACCACGCCCGCTTCATCCTCTTCGGTGAAGCGGCGGAACTTCGGGCTGTCGATGTCGAGGACTCCGAGCACCTCGCCGTCGCGGATCAGCGGGACGACGATCTCGCTATTCGAAGCGCTGTCGCAGGCGATGTGGCCGGGGAAGTCGTGGACGTCCTCGACCCGCTGGACCTGGCGGCTCTTCGCGGCTGCGCCGCAGACGCCTTCGTCGAACGACATTCGGATGCAGGCGGGGCGCCCCTGGAACGGGCCGAGCACGAGCTCGCCGTCGATATGCCGGTAGAAGCCAACCCAATTGATGTCGGGCAGAGTCTCGAAGATGAGGGCTGATGCATTGGCCATGTTCGCGATTGCATCGGGCTCGCCGGCAACGAGGCCCTGAAGCGCCAAGGCGAGATCTTTGTACATGGTCGGCTTGTCTGCCGCCTCGATCCTGAAATCGTAGGTCAATCGAACGTCACCTTTCCGCGCCCCTGCTTGACGGCGCTCCGCTGGCGCTTCTTGTCGACCCGCTGCGCCTTGGCGGCACGAGAGGGCCGGGTCGGCTTGCGCTTGGCCTGGACCATATGGGCCGCGGCAATCATTTCCGCCAGCCGCCTTCGAGCGTCGGTTCGGTTCGCCTCCTGCGTCCGGAAGCGGCGCGCGGTGATG
>DASQYQ010000071.1:0-4569 GCA_035639115.1 Sphingomicrobium sp.
GCGCCGGAGGGACTGTCGCTCGCCTTCGAGGCGACGCTGCAGCCGGCGGAGAAGAGCTTTACCGACGAGCAGATCGCTGAAATCTCGAAGCGCGTCGTCGCCGCCGCCGAGAAGCTAGGAGCGCGTCTCCGCTCCTGACTCCAGCGCGTTTATCGCAGCGTGGACTCGCGCCTCGATATCTTTGCGCGGGAGGCCGGGAGGAATCGTCTCGCCGACCTTGATCCTGACCGTTCCGCTGCGATGGATGAAGCCGCGGCCCCAGACTCGTCCGGCGTCGAGCGCGACCGGAACGACCGCAAGGCCCAGCGCCCGGTATAGTGCCGCGAATCCCGACTTCAGCGCAGGGGCCGTTCCGACGGGCACGCGCGTTCCTTCCGGATAGATGATGACCGGTCGTCCGGCCGCGATCGCCCGCCTGCCCTCTTCAACCAGGTTTCTCAGTGCCTTGGCGGCGGCCGAGCGCTCCACCGGAATGACGCCATAACGTCGCGTCAGCAGCCCGAAGAGCGGAATGTCGGCGAGCTCCTTCTTCATGACGATGATCGGCAGGTTCGTGAGCCGGACCATCTCCAGCGTCTCGAACATCGACTGGTGCTTGACTGCAATGAGCAACGTCCCGCGCGGGATTTCGCCTTCGATTCGCACCCGGATGCCGAGTATGTAGCGCGCGAGCCAATGATGGAAATCGACCCAGCTGAGTACGATTGCCAGGGTCGGGCCGCGCCCCAACAGGCTCGCCGGCACGCCGACCAACACCCAAAGCGCCGTCGCGGGATAGAATATCGCCGCGTAGAGCAGCGACCGCAATGCCGCCATCAGAGATCGACCCACACCGCAATTCGGCGCAGCACATATTTGTTGTACTCGCCGAACAGAGTGAAGAAGCTGGGCTCGGTTCGGACAGCATCCGGCACGATCACGTACCGGCCCTTGAGAACCCTTCCGAACTCGTAGCGGGCGCGACGCATGTGCCAGTCGCTGGTGATCAGGCGGATGGATCGGAAACGGTTCTTCGCCAGCCAGCGTCCTGCTTCCTCGGCGTTCGAACGCGTGTCGACGGACTCGCTGCCGAGGTCGACACAGCATTTGAGCAGTTTTGCGCTTCCCGGAATTCGAGCCGCGAGGTCGCGCTTGGTGACCGACGGATCAGCGCCCGCAACGAGGAGGTGCTTTGCCTTGCCCTGGCGCAGCACGTCGATCGCGTGCTCGATGCGCCCGCTGCCTCCCGTCAGCACCACCGCGGCATCGGTCGCCTCCGCCGTCGGCGGCGCGGGCGCACCGAGCGTGAAGGCGAACAGGACGAAGCCGATCGCATAAAGCAGGAGGATGAGCGACGCGACGCGAGAGATCATAATGTATCGCGCAGTGCCGCGAGGACCGCCATGCGGGCAACCCATGTCGCTAGCGCGGTCAATGCGAACGGCAGCAACAGGAGAAGGACTAGGTCACCGGCCGCGAGGCTCCTTCCTCCAAGAAGGTTGCCCGCGAATGACGCTCCGCTTGCAAGCAGCAGGATGACCAGCGAGCCGGCGACGGCGCCGGCCACGCTGCCGACTAAGGAATCAATGGCGATCTTGCGCTGGAAGAGATGGGTGACCTGGAGGTCGGTCGCTCCGATCCCGTGCATCACCTCGATCATGAAGCGATGGGTGTCGAGCGCTCCGCGCGCCGCGAGCACGACGGCCGCCGCGGCTGCGGCGCTGAGAAGCGCGACGAGGCCGAAGGCCAGCCATTGAAGCGAATGCATCGACCGCAGAAGCGGCGCGACGCGGTCGCTGTGAGCGCTGATTTGCGCCGATGGCGCGATCGCCTGAACCCGCCTTTCGATTTGAGCGACGTCGGTTCCGGGGCGGGTATCGAAATTGACAAGAGCCGGGACGGGCAAGTCAGCGCTTTGGGCCGAGGGGCCAAGCCAGCGCTCGAGCATTTTGCGCATGTCGCTTTGCGGCACAGCCTCTACCGACGTGACTCCGGGCGCGGCCTTCAGCGTCGCAACCAAGGCGTCGAGATCGTGGCCGCCGTTCGGGACCTCAATCGCATAGCGCGATTCGATAGCTCGAGTCAGTGACCCAGCGGTGTTCGCAAGCGCCAGGCCCGTTGCTGCAATGAGCATGATCGAGAAGCTCATGATCGCAATCACCCACGGCGTTGGTCCGCGAAAGCGGCTCGTTCCGAGCAGGCGCCGGTCGGCTTGTGATACGAACAGCCAGGAGAGCATCAGGCGCGCTCCGGGGGCGGATTGCGCAGCATTCCCGTCGGATCGACGACAGTGCCATTCTCGAGGCGGATCAGGTCCGCCCCGGGGGTCGCCCCGATAAGGCCGATGTCGTGGGTTGCGACCACGACGGTGGTGCCCAGCCTGTTGAGCGCCGTGAACAGGTGCAGCAGGCGCTTCGCCATTTCCGAATCGACGTTGCCGGTCGGTTCGTCGGCGACGAGCAGCTGCGGACGATTGATGACGGCTCGGGCGATGGCCACGCGCTGCTGCTCGCCGCCCGAAAGCGTCGGCGGCCGGGCGCTCGCTCGGTCAGCTAATCCTACCCATGCGAGCATTTCACGGACGGGCCCCTCGACCTCTGCCTCGGTCGCGCCCGCGACGCGCAGCGGGAGTGCCACGTTATCGAACGCCGACAGGTGTCGAATCAGCCGGAAGTCCTGGAAGACGACGCCGATGCGCCGGCGGAACGGCGGGAGGGCTTCGCGGGGTGCTTCGCTGAGCTCCTCGCTGAAGAGCCGGATACGCCCCCGCGTCGGACGCTGCGCGAGATAGAGCAATTTGAGCAATGACGTCTTGCCTGCGCCCGATGGGCCGGTGAGGAAATAGAATCCTCCCTCGGTCAGTCGGAAATCGAGGTCGCGCAGCACTTCGGCGCCCGTGCCGTAGCGCAGGCCGACGCTGTCGAATTCGGCAATCGCTGCCAGCTTCTCGCCTCCCCGAGGGTCCGGCAAGGCACACCGCCTTGCCAAGCACCATCCATTACTGTTTACCGTGTGCACCACGTCCCGGAAGAGGGCTTTTGAAGCGATGATCCTCACCTGCCCGAGCTGCGGTACGCAATATGTGGTCAAGGACGGCACGATCCCGCCCGAGGGACGACAGGTCCGATGTGCCTCATGCAAGCATAGCTGGCACCAAGATCCCGAAGACGGCGGCGCCGCCGAGCTCGTCGAGGAACCCGGCTATGCGCCAGCTGAGGAAGCCGTCGCCGCCGAGGCGGGGGCTCCTGTCGACGAACCTGCCGCAGAAGAGGAGGAGAGCGTCGCCGAGGCCACTCTGATCGAGCCGCGCAGCGGTCCCGAGGCGGAGGAGCGCGCGTACGAGGAAGCGAGCCTCGACGACGAACAAGAGGCTAGTCCTCAAGTGGCGCCGGAAGAATCGGTTGAGCAGGCCGGCACGACCTATGCGAACTCGCAATTCGACATCGTTCGGCCTGAGCGGACCTCGGCGCCGGTAGCCGAGGACTGGAAGGAGCCACCGCAGGCCGAAGTCCAGGAGGACGATTTCACGCCGTACCGAGGGCCGGACGAAGTGCGGCCGAAGCGGCGCAGCCCAATCATGTCGATCCTGCTCGTCGTCGTAATCGTCGTAGTGATCGCCGCGGCTTTCTGGTTCCTCGCTCCGCCGGAACTCAAGGCGAAGCTCGGGCTGGTGGGGGTGAGCACGAGTCCGCTTGCGCTCGTCACGACGCATATGGACCGGCAGCGGCTGGAGAGCGGCAACGAGTTGCTCACGGTGACCGGCCGAGTCATCAATCCGACCGGAAGCGAGCAGCAGGTACCTCCACTTCAGGCGCAGCTGAAGACCCGGGCCGGTAAAATCGTCTACAGCTGGACGATCGCTCCGCCGGCGCGTTCACTGGCCCCGGGAGCGAGCGCCAGCTTCAACAGTGCGGAAGTCAATGTCCCACCCGGAGGCGACGAGCTGACGATAACGCTCGGCGGCGGCGCCGGAGCCGGCTGAGACCCTTATTCGAATTCGATCAGTCGCGCCGGCTGGACCTTGCCATCGGCCGTAACCTTGCTGTCATGCGCCAGCGGAGCCTTCGGGTTCACGGGCGAATCGAGCTTCAGCTGAACAGCCGATATGATTCGAACCGTGGCCTTTGCCTCAACCACCGCGCGCGCCGAGGGCGCCCTCTCGGGCACCGTGGCAGCGTTCGCGGCAAGGATCAGCAAGACCATCATGGGTCGCGTAACGCATTCCGTTCATAATGGTAAACGGTGCTTTAAGGCTTGTGCCGTTATGGAGCGAATCGAGCCGCGCTCGCGCGGCATTGCGCGGGTGAAGTCGCTTTGCTAGGGGCCGCGCCTTGCCAGTGCCGGCGTCCCTCGCCGGCTCATTTCATGACGTGCGGTCGTGGCGGAACTGGTAGACGCGCAGCGTTGAGGTCGCTGTGGCCGAAAGGCCGTGGAAGTTCGAGTCTTCTCGACCGCACCATTTTCCATCAATTCAGGCCGGGCGAAGCCTAGCGAAGGGCGGGATTGTCCGACCCTGAGGCTGAGGCCACCTGCGGCATCGGGGTCACTCGAAGCGAACCCAGTCGAGTCACCGCCTGGTCGGCGGTCACG
>DASQYQ010000072.1:0-2863 GCA_035639115.1 Sphingomicrobium sp.
AGCGGGTCACTTTCGGGATCGAGGAAGACGTCGATCCGCTTGCGCTGATATCCATGCATCATATGGTAGACGACCGGTGCGGCCACCGCCGCGGCTGCTGCCGGTGCGACGAAGATCCACAGCGGCAATCCGGCGAGGAACATCACTGAGATCCCGCACAGCATCACCATGATGCACGTTCCGAGGTCCGGCTGGACCAGGATTAGGAACGCAGGGACCGCCAAGAGCACTCCGGCCGGCCAAATCGCCCGCCATTTGCGGATCTCTGAGGCAGGGACCAGCTCGTAGAAGCGGGCCAGCGTGAGAACGATCGCCGGCTTCATGAACTCCGATGGCTGGAGCCTGACGGGCCCCAGGTCGAGCCAGCGCTGCGCTCCCTTGCTGACGAAACCGAGCGCCTCGACGCCGATCAGCATGACCAACGTCATTCCGTAGAGTGGAAAGGCGATGGACTTGATCGTGGATTCGCTCATCCACGACATGCCGATGGCGACGCACAGGAAGAAAAGGAAAATGATGCCCTGCTTGACCGCCCAGGGCTCGATGGACCCGCCGGCGGCCGAATAAAGCACGACAAGTCCAAACGAGGCGATCGCGGCGACGAGAAAGATCAAGCGCCACGGCAGCCGCGCGAGCGGCCGCGGAATGATTGCGGAGGTAATCATGCCTGCTTTGGGGGCAGGGGAGGAAGGCCGTTCGCTTCGCGCCAGGCAGCGGTCTTGCGCGCGATCCGCTCATCGAGCGTTCCGCCAATGCTCTGCTCGAACGTGTTCAGCGCCTGGATGGCCCTTTGCTTATCGTAGAGGAAGGTGAGCGTGTCTCGGACCAGCGGCGCAGCAACGGCCGCTCCGAAGCCACCGTGCTCCACGATCGTGCCGACTGCGTAGCGCGGATTGTCGAATGGGATGAAGGCCATGAACAACGAGTGGTCGCGCAGCTTCCAATTCGCCGCCGTGTAATTGCCGCGTTCCCCGGCGCTTAGGTTGTGAGTCTGAGCAGTGCCCGTTTTTCCCGCCATCTGGATTTCGGGGATCGGAAACTTGGCTGCGGCCGCAGTGCCGTGGTCCACGACTCCCCACATCGCTTTTCGGATGAAATCCAGATGGTCCTGGCCGACTGCAAGCTCGGTTTGAGGAACGAGCGGCTTGCTCTTGAGCAGGCGCGGGACGACGCGTCTCCCGGTGGCAAGGCGGCTCGCCATCACCGCGAGCTGCAAGGGGTTAATGAGGACCATGCCCTGGCCGATCGACATGTTGACCGTGTCGTATCCCTGCCACTTGCGATGATATTTGCGCATCATCCAGTCGGGGTCCGGGATGGTGCCGTAGCGCTGGTTGTCGAAAGGCAGATCGAACTTCTCACCGAAGCCCATCGAACGGACCATTGGGGCGAGCTTCTCGGCGCCGACTCGGAGGCACATCGTGTAGAAATAGACGTCGCAACTATGGACCACCGCACCGTCCATATCGAGCGGCCCGTGACGCTTGTCGCAGTGGAAGACGTGATTGCCGAGCGGAAAGGCGCCCGTGCAATTGACTATCTGCTTGCGATCGACGCCCGCATTGAGAAGCGCGAGCGCCATGCTCGGCTTAATCGTCGAGCCCGATGGGTAAAGGCTCTCCACCGTCTTATCGAGGAGGGGCAGGTGGTCATCCCCCGACAGCATTTTCCACTCGGCCTGGCTGATCCCGTCCGAGAAATTGTTCGGGTCGAACGACGGCATCGACGGCATTGCCAGAATGTCGCCAGTGGTGACGTCGATCACTACGACGGATGCGGACTGGTCGCCAATGCGCCGCGCAGCATATTCATGCAGGTCGGCGTCGATCGTGAGCTGGACCGTTCCGCCGCTGATGTCGGGTTTGGGTTCGAGCTCCTTGACCAGCTTGCCGCGAGCAGTGACTTCCACGCGTTGGCCGCCGGGCTGGCCGCGGAGAGTTTGCTCCAGAGTCTTTTCGAGGCCTTCCTTCCCGATCTTCACGCCAGGGACGAGGAGGAGAGGATTCTTATTCTCCTTTTCGTACTCCACAGCGGAGGCCGGCCCCACATATCCAACGAGCTGCCCGACGGCCGATCCAGCCGGATAGAAGCGAGTGAAGCCCTGGGACGCCGAAACTCCGGGAAGATCGGGCAGCCTGACGGTAATCGCCGCATATTGCTCGTAGGGAACATTGTCGGCGACGGAGACCGGCTGGAACCCGCGCGACTGGGCGAGCTCGCGCCGGATCCGGTCAACCTCGTCGGGCTCGAGGTCGAGCAGCTTCGCGACCGCCGGGACCACGTCTACGCCCTTGTCGAGCTGCTGAGGGATGATGTCGACCCGGAAGCTCGCCTTGTTGATCGCGATCGGCTTGCCGTAGCGGTCGATGAGCCAGCCGCGCCGAGGCGGGACTGGAATGAGCTGGACTCGGTTGCTCTCGCTGAGCAGCTGATATTTCTCATTCTCCGCGATCGCCAACCAGCCCAGGCGGCCGACCAGCAGTCCGCCAACCGCAACCTGCGCTCCTCCAAGCATCAGCATCCTTCGCGAGAAGGTGATCGACTGATGAGTCGTGGTGATCCGGATCGGCTTCATCGGCCAAGTCTCCACGCGTCGAAGCGGGAGACCAGCCAGGCGCTGAGCGGGAATGCGCAGATCGAGATCAGAAGTTGCGGGACCATCATCGAAAAAGGAACGTCGGCACCGCCAAGGCTCGCGACCTGCCAATGCAGCCATTCGTCAAGTGCGATCAGAACCGTCGCAACCATCCACTCGATCCAATAATCGCGCCACATCGTACGGCGGTCGATAAGATCGAGCGCCAGCATGGTCGCACTCCACAAAGCTATTGAAAAGCCTATCGGATATCCAGTGAACAGGTCG
>DASQYQ010000073.1:0-6534 GCA_035639115.1 Sphingomicrobium sp.
CGATCTTGCTCGTCACCTGGAAGCTGATTCGGGTGGGCAGGTTCGCTTTGATGACCCCGGTGATGACGTCGACCGACGGGCGCTGGGTGGCCATGATGAGGTGAATGCCCGCGGCGCGCGCCTTTTGCGCCAGGCGCTGGATCAGGAACTCGACTTCCTTGCCCGCGGTCATCATGAGGTCGGCGAGCTCGTCGACCACGACGACGATCTGCGGCATTACCTCATAGTCGAACTCTTCATCCTCGTAGACCGGCTGGCCGGTGTCGCCGTCGTAACCGGTCTGGATTCGACGCTTGAGCTTGGAGCCTTTCGCTTTCGCCTCGCGGACCTTCGCGTTGAAGCTCGGGAGGGCACGAACGCCGAGGTTCGCCATCTTGCGATAGCGCTCCTCCATCTGCTCGACGGTCCATTTTAGCGCTCGGATCGCTTTTCCGGGCTCCGTAACGACGGGGGCCAGAAGGTGCGGGATGTCGTCGTAGATGCTGAGCTCGAGCATCTTCGGGTCGATCATGATCAGTTTGCACTCGTCCGGACCGTAACGATACAGCAGCGACAGGATCATGCAGTTGAGGCCGACCGACTTACCCGAGCCGGTGGTGCCGGCGACAAGCAGGTGCGGCATCGGCGCGAGATCGGCGATCACCGGATCGCCGGAGATATTCTTGCCGAGGATAAGCGGCAGCGACATGTTCTGGTCTTCGAACGCCTGACTTCCGACCAGCTCGGACAGGGACACCATCTCGCGCTTTGGGTTGGGAAGCTCAATTCCGATCACGCTTCGTCCGGGGATCGTCGCTACGCGCGCCGACAGAGCGGACATGTTGCGGGCGATGTCGTCCGCCAATTGGATCACGCGGCTCGACTTGATTCCGCTCGCCGGCTCCAACTCGTACATCGTGACGACCGGGCCTGGGCGGACTTCGACGATCTCGCCGCGTACCTTGAAATCGTCGAGTACCGCTTCGAGCAGGCGCGCATTGCGCTCGAGTCCCGCGCGATCGACCTGCTGGCGTCCGTCCTTCGGAGGGGCGGTGAGCAGCGCGAGCGTCGGCAACTGATAATTGTCGCCGAGCGCCAGACTCGGTTGAGCAACGGCCGACTTTCGGTCCTTCCCGCGCGTCGCCGGAACCACGGGCTTGGCCGGTTCGGCAACCGCCACGGTCGGCCGGTTCCTGGGCGGAGCAGTTGCAACCTGCCGCTCGTCTCTCAGCTCCGTCGCTCGGGGTTCCGGTCGAAGGCGCGGCTCTCGCCTGAATTTGGCGAGGATCCAGCTGCGCTCTTCAAAGGTCAGTCCAATCGCGAAATAGCCGAGCGTTAGGCCGGCGATTGCAAGCAGTAGCAGCGTCGCTAGGCGTGCCGGTCCGGCGATCTCGGGATTGCCGATCATGGAGAAGGCCGAGTTGAGCCCGTGAGCCGCGGCAAGCCCGAAGGCTCCGCCCCATCCCCCGGGAAGCCCCGACACCGCGGAGCCGCTGGTCAGTCCGAGTGCGGTTCCAAGCAGAATCGCGCCGATCCCGGCGACCAGCAGTCCTCGGCCCGTATGGCCTGCCGGCTCGACGCGAATCATGCGCAGTCCGGCAATCGCAACCACCGGAAGGAACAGCGCCGATCCTATTCCGAACAGCAGGAGCAACGCGTCGCTGAAGTAGGCACCGGGGCTTCCGAGCCAGTTCGTCGGAGGCCCTCCAGCGGCGGTGCTGAGCGAAGGATCAGTCGGATTGTGAGTGGCGAGCGCGACTGCTGCGGCGAGGCTCAGAAGCACCAGCATCGCGCCCCAGCTGCGGATCGCGAATCGGCGCACTGCAGTCGCCAGCGCCTCCCGCCAGTCGGGCGCCAGTTCGCGCTTGGGCGCGCGCGTTGCAACGGTCGCCATGTCCCACCCCCAAAAGGTCTTCCGACCCCGAGAATCCCCCACGCCGAGTCCCGGGTCAAGCGAAGTCGTGGCGTCATTGCGACGAACCGGTTAGTGCGCGTTCGATGGATCGGACGGATGTGATCGTCTTCGGCGGCGGCCTCGTGGGCCTCGCGCTTGCTTCCGCGCTGGATTCGGGCGGTCTTTCCACGATCATTGTGGACCCCGCCGATCCCGATCAGCGCCGCGGCGCATCATTCGATGGCCGAACCAGCGCCGTTTCGTCGAGCTCGATGCGGATGCTTCGGACCATCGGGGTTGCCGATCATCTGGCTGAGCCCGGTTGCCCGATCTGGCGAATTGCCGTCGCCGACGGACTGAAACCGGGTGCGCTGCACTTCGATCCCGACGACCAGGAGCCGCTCGGCTTCATGCACGAGAACCGGCACCTGCGCGCTGCGCTCCAGGAGCGCTCGGAAGCGGGCAAGAACGTGTGGCTTCTGTGGAAATCGCACATCGCCAGCGTCGATCGGGGCGACTTCGGGGTGGTCGTTGCGCTCAAGGACGGGCGCAAGCTTCAGGCGCCACTGCTGGTTGCGGCCGACGGCCGAAACTCGCCGGCGCGCGAGGCTGCCGGAATCAACATCGCACGTTGGAAATACGACCATCAGGCGATCGTCTCGGTACTCCGCCACGAGCGGCCGCACGAGCATGTCGCTTACGAGATCTTCTACCCGACCGGCCCGTTCGCATTGTTGCCAATGAACGACGATTCCGGCGGCCATCGCTCAGCCATCGTCTGGTCCGTCTCTAACCAAGACGCGGCCGGCTGGCTTTCGCTGAGCGATGAGGATTTCGCGGCCGAAGCGCAGGCGGCGATGGGCGGATTCCTGGGCAAGGTCGAGTTGCTCGCGCCGCGTTCCTCATATCCGCTGGGGTTTCACCACGCTGCGCAAATCACCGCGCCGCGCCTCGCGCTCGTCGGCGACGCAGCGCACGCGATCCATCCGATCGCCGGGCAAGGCCTCAACCTCGGCTTTCGCGATGTCGCTGCTCTTGCCGAAGTGCTGGTCGAAGGCGCTCGGCTCGGCCTCGACCCCGGCGACAAGCAGCTGCTCGACCGCTACCAGCGCTGGCGCTCGCTGGACTCGCTCTCCGTCGCCTTCGCGACCGACACTTTGACCCGCGTCTACGGCGTTCCCGGAAAGACCGCGTCGGCAATCCGCCGCTTGGGAATGAGCGTCGTCGGCCGCATCTCCCCGCTCCGCGACCGCCTGATGAGCGAGGCGCGCGGCACCAGCGGCGATCTCCCGCTTCTGCTGAGGGGCCTACCGATCTAATTATTGGATGGTCGGTTCCACCTCGATGCCGCCGCTGACTGCGGCGCGGTGGAACTGCATCAGCTGGACGAGCAAGTCGGCCCGACCATCCAGCGTCGCCTGCTCGAGCAGCGCCTGCTTCGCGCCGATGTCGAACGGAGCAACCTGGGCAATCGCGTTGACGAGCATTTCGTCGTCGAGTCGGCTGACCGCGTCCCAGTCGACCGCGAGGCCCATCGCATCGCCGAGACGGCGGGCCTCGCGCTCGACCTCGGCGCGCTGGCCGAGCGATAGCGGCGGCGGCTCGTCGTCGTCGAAGGCGGCGATATCGACGTCGGCGCAGCGGTAGAGCGCATCGATGTCCGCTTCCCTCACCAGCCGAAAGCGGTTCGACCCGAGCAGCACGATGTTGAAGCGCCCGTCCTCGAGCTCCTCGATCCCGACAACGTCGCCGACGCAGCCGACCCCATAAAGCGGCGCCTGGTTGTCGTCGTCGAGCCGATGCGGCTGGATCATTGCGATGCGCCCCGCCCCGTCGACCGCGTCGCGCACCATCTCCCGATAGCGCGGCTCGAATATGTGGAGGGGCAGTTGGGAACGCGGGAAGAGAATCGCCCCGGGAAGGGGGAAGAGCGGGACTCGAATCGTCCGGCTCACGTGAACAGCACCGCCGACAGGCGACGGCGCTGCGCGCTCGACCATGGGTCTTCCAGGCCTTGGGCTTCGAGCAACTGGAGGAAGCGCTGCCGAGCCGCGCCCTCGTTCCACTCGCGGTCGCGGCGTACGATCTCGAGCAGCGCATCAGCGGCCGCGTCGCGGTCGGATGCCATTTTCGCCGATGCCAGCTCGAACCGGGCTTCATGGTCGTCCGGGTTGGCCGCAAGCCGCGCTTCAAGCGCGCTCGTATCAGCGATTGGGGCGGCCGACGCCACCTCCAGCGCCGCTTTCGCCCGAGCGATCTCCGGCTTGCTTGCAAGGTCAGGCGGGACTTCGCCGAGAAGCAGCCGCGCCTCGTCTTGTTCGCCCGCCGCCAGCAGTGAGCGCGCCAAGCCTCCGATGACGGCCGGATTGTCGGGCGCCATGTCGTGGACCTGCCGGAAGATATTCACTGCACGTGGCGCATCGCCTTCGTCCAGCACCTGCTCTCCCATGGCCACAAGCGGCTCGATCTCAGCCTGGGACACTGCGCCTTCGGGCTCGATCTTCAGCTGGGCGAGCAGCTGGTCGAGCACCTTCTTGATCTGTCCTTCGGTGCGATAGTTGGTGAGGTCCGCGACCGGCTGGCCGCGGTAGATCGCATAGACGGTCGGGATCGACTGGATTCGGAACTGGGCGGCGAGAAGCTTCTCCTTGTCGACGTCGACCTTGGCGAGCTTCACCCCTTTCTCGGCATAGTCAGCGGCGACCTTGTCGAGAATCGGCCCGAGCTGCTTGCACGGCCCGCACCACTCCGCCCAGAAATCGAGGATGACGAGCGTCGTCATCGACGGCTCGATTACGTCCTTCTCGAACCGCTCGATCGATTCGCGTTCGGCTTCGCTGAGGCCCAGGGTCGCCACGGCTGCCCATCACTCCTTCACTGCGTCGGTTGAGCGCCCATATGGACAGCAGCGGCGCGTGCCACAAGCGTCGAGCAAAGCCTTGCGGAAGCCGCGGAGCCCATGCTAGGCGCGCGCCTCACCTCCGCCGGGAAGCGCATCCAAGCGCACCGGCGTCAGCTCAGAGCGGGCGTAGCTCAGGGGTAGAGCACAACCTTGCCAAGGTTGGGGTCGAGGGTTCGAATCCCTTCGCCCGCTCCAGCTGTTCGATTGTACGATCCGGACCGATAGGTAACAAAGCTAAGACATAGGCGGCTTCCCCCAGCGGTTGTCGGCCGATCGAGGACCGCGCGGATGGTGCTTCCTCTCAGGGATACGGATCCGCGCCTCCCCCATGCGATCGCATCCAGAAGCGTTACCTATGTCTCCGGTACGGCATGTCACTCATGTGTCGGGTCGCTCGGATTGCAGCTCATCTTCGGTCTGCTCCTTCCCGCCCCTTAGTCTGTTGGTGTGCCTGACGACCGCGCCTATGTGGCTCGGGGAAGGAGTCGCGCATGCCCGAGCAAGCTGAACTCACCCGCCCGAAGAGCGGCGAGACGATCGAAACCATCAACCCAGCGACCGGCGAGAAGGGTCGGAGCTATCCCGAAACTTCGCTCGACGAGGCGCGCGAGGCTGGGGCGGGCGCCCGCCAAGCTTTCCTTAAGTGGCGGCGGACGAGCTTCGCCGAGCGCGGTTCAATCATCCACAAGGCCGCTGAGATCCTCCGTTCCCGCAAGGACGAATTCGCTCGCCTGATGACCGAGGAGATGGGCAAGACCGTCACCGACGGTCGCGCCGAGGTCGAGAAATGCGCCTTCCACTGCGACTGGTTCGCCGATCATTCGGAGGAGTATCTGGCGAACGAGCCGGTGGATTTCGACGGGGAGGAAGCGTTCGTCACCTTCAACCCGATCGGCGTCGTACTCGCGGTGATGCCCTGGAACTTCCCCTTCTGGCAGGTCTTCCGGTTCGCCGCCCCGGCGCTGATGGCGGGCAACGGGGCGTTGCTGAAGCACGCCAGCAATGTGCCCGGCTGCGCGCTCGCGATCGAAGAGGTGTTGAATCGGGCCGGCGTTCCGAGCGACCTCTTTCGGACCTTGCTTCTGCCCAGCCGTGAGGTCGAAGCGCTGATCAAGGACGACAATATCGCGGCGGTGACTCTGACGGGCAGCGTCGCCGCTGGCCGAAGCGTTGCGACTGCCGCAGGCTCCGTACTCAAGAAGTGCGTGCTCGAGCTCGGCGGGTCCGACGCCTACGTGATCATGGAGGACGCGGACGTCGCCGCCGCCGCGAAAGTCGCTGCGACCGCGCGCATGGTGAACGGCGGGCAGAGCTGTATCGCCGGCAAGCGCTTCATTGTCGTCCGCGACATATTGGATCGCTTCGAATCAGCAATGGTCGAGGCGATGTCTGGCTATGAAATGGGCGACCCCATGAACGAAGCGACCAAGCTCGGCCCGATGCAGAGCGTAAAGGCCAGGGATGAGATCCACCGCCAAGTGGTCCAAAGCATCGACAAGGGCGCGAAGCTATTGCTCGGCGGCAACCTCCCTGACCGGACGGGCGCCTGGTATCCGGCAACGGTGCTCAGCAACGTGCGTCCGGGTCAGCCTGCCCATGATGAAGAAGTCTTCGGGCCGGTCGCCGCGATTATCGCCGCCGATGATGAGGCCGACGCGATCCGAATCGCCAACGACAGCGAGTTCGGCCTCGGCTCCGGAGTCATCACCGCCGACCTCGGACGCGGCCGCCGGATCGCAGCCGAGCAGCTCGAAGCAGG
>DASQYQ010000074.1:0-5616 GCA_035639115.1 Sphingomicrobium sp.
GTTCGGACCGGAATGGCGCTGCCGTGGACCAGGTACGATCCAGGCGGACGGCTCTGCGGCTAACGAACAGGGCAACCTTACGCCGGTCCGTGCTCCGGCTCAGCACGGGCGACCATTAGGCGCGGCCGTAGGCCAGCTAAGTATCTCTCGAATGGTTTCAAAGGCGGGACCACCATCCCTTCGGAGAGCCCTATAAACTCCCGGTCGCACCGAGTCAGATGTTCACGAATCGTTCTCACTCGCATATGGCAGTCGAAATGAGCGATTCAAACCGTGAGCTTTGGTGGACTTGGTATATCTCCGGCTATCGCGGACGGAGGCTCATCAGTGCTAGGCCGTGTGCGGCGAGGATGCGGAGTTTCTGGCGGACCTATTCCGCAGGGACGGCATAAAGAAAGTCGCGGTCCACAATAATGGGGACGCATTATGGAAATAGTGTCTCCGTTGGTCGGGCTTACGCCTGGCCCAGGGCGTCACACTAACCAAAGTTAATCCTTATTCACACGGCTTCGGCTGAAATCTGCTGAAATTCTGGCGAAATCCTTGTCGATGTCCTAAGGGTCATCGCGAGGGGCGGCTCGGGAGTGCTGCGCGGCGTGGGGACTGGCTCGGAGGACTCGGAGGGATTGCCGAATATTGTCAGGGACGATTCACGCCAACCGGCGGATGATCCGGCTCGCGAGCGCGTCGCACGTTTGACGGACGGCCAGCTCGACTGCCTGCGGCTCGTCGACCAGCACCTAAGCTCCAAGGAGATCGCCGCAGAGCTCGGCATTTCTCCCCACACCGTCGATCAACGAATCCGCCAGTCCTTGCAGATCCTCGGAGTCGAGCGCCGTTCGCAGGCAGCGCGCATCGTCGCGCAATATTCGGACCCGTATCAGCGTTTGATACATCAATCGCCGTACATTCCAGCCCAGCCCAGACCGGGCCAACCGGAAGCCGCGGTCAGCAATCAGATTCGGCACGCTGGCCGCGCAGGGGAGGTTGGAGGGCCCGGTTTCATTACCGAGCAGAGGCCAGCGTCATTCTGGCCTTCCCTGCAACCGCCGTTCGCAACCAGGAGCAACCCCCGCAATGAGATGAGTGTCGGGCAGAGGCTGTTCTGGATCGTGGCGATCGCGATCGGAGCGGCGTTTTCGGCGGGCATGTATCTCGCCGGGCTCGAGAGCCTCGCGCGGCTCATCAAGGGCTAGCCGAGGCCGCACGCAAATCACTTCGGGAGCCAGATCTGCGCGATTCCCGTCGCGCGGAAAGGAGCAGTCACATGCGCAAGCATCAGATTGAAAATGCCGCATACGAAGTCGCCACCCAGGTTCGCGCGGTCGAAGACACGATCGACTCCGCCTTGAGCGAAATGGCCGAGCTCCAGGCGCGAATCATGCGCGCGAACTCGGTCGCAGGAGTCGGATTTGCAACGGTCCATCCCACTCTTGAGCAGCTTGCGACGGCGGTCAGCGGCTTGGTGGCCACGCGCGGAGCAATCGTCGGCTGCCACGCCGCGCTCGCCGACGCGAAGGGCAAGGTACCGCATCTTCGCACGGTTTCGATCGGCGACGACGGCGATTGCCCGCCGGCGAGTGCAACGGCGGCGCTGAGAGTGGTTGCCTGAGCTATTGACCAGGCACGCCAGTGGGTGTCGGGGCCTGTCTCGATGGATCGAGTCATCATCTATCGCGTGCTGATGTACGGCATCTGCGGCTATGCCTTGTACCGTGGCAAAGCCGATGCGCGGATCGTCGCGGCGGTCTTCTTGGTCGGTGACCTTGCAACCTTGGCGCTGAGGACATCGACTTATTCGTCAGTCGAAACGAGCGTCTTCGTCATCGACATCCTGGCGTTCCTCGCCTTCACCTATGCCGCTCTCATTTCCGACCGGTTCTGGCCCTTGTGGGTCAGCGGCCTGCAGCTAACGACGAGCATGGGGCATGTCTTCAAGCTCGTTGATTCCCACCTGCTGCCGCTCGCTTATGCGGCGGCGCTTCGATTCTGGGCCTATCCAATCTTGATCATTCTCGCGGTCGGCACCTGGCGAAGCCATCGCCGAACGGTGGAGGAGCAGCGCTCTCTCTCGGCGAGATGAGCACCATCGCTGGACTCGCGCTGCGCCGCGGCTAAGCGGTGACGAATGTCGCGCCGCAAGAAATCACACCAGAGCCACGGAAGCGCCAACCGGCCGCGGCTTTGGGGCAGGCATCCGGTTGCCGCAGCGCTCGACAATCCGGAGAGGAAGGTCCTCCGGGCCTGGGCAACGCGCGAAGCGGCCGGCTTCATGCAGTTTCCGAAGGACGTGCCGGTGACTCTCGCCGAAGCGCCGGATCTCGCCCGGCTCGTCCCGAACGATGCGCCACATCAAGGCGTGGTGATCGAGGTCGAGCCGCTGGAGGACGCCTGGCTCGACGAGCTCATCACGAGCGCACCCGAGGGAGCGGTCCTGCTCGTCCTCGATCAGGTCACCGACCCGCACAATGTCGGAGCAATCCTCCGCTCGGCCGCCGCGTTCGGAGCAGTCGGAATCGTCACCCAGGACCGCCATTCGCCGCCCGAAGGCGGAGTCCTCGCAAAGGCCGCTTCCGGCGCGCTCGAGCGGGTGCCGTGGGTTCGGGTCGTCAATCTCGCCCGAGCGCTCGAGGAGATCGGCGAAGCAGGCTTTTGGCGCATCGGCCTTGCCGGGGACTCCGACACGGACCTCAAGGACGCGCTCGGCCCACCGCGAGTCGCGCTGGTGCTCGGCGCCGAGGGCGCGGGATTGCGGCCCAACACGCGCGAGCATTGCGACTCCATCGCCAGGCTTCCGATCACCGACGCGATCGAGAGCCTGAATGTCTCCAATGCGGCCGCAGTCGCCCTCTATGCAGCGACGGTCGCCTGATGGTCCGAACGAAGAGCAGCATCCGCAAGCATGTCGAAGAGCTCGCCGCTCGCGAGCCAGCCTTCGCGCGCGTGATCGAACGCCACGGAATGCCCGATCCGCGCAGCAGCGAGCCTGGTGCGCAGACTCTTCTTCGGACGATTGTCGGCCAGCAGGTCAGCGTTGCCGCCGCGCGGTCGATGTGGGCGAAGCTCGAAGCGGCATTCGGCGCTCCTCCGGACCTTCAGCTTCTCCTCGCCGCAAGCGACGAGGATCTGCGCTCGGCCGGAATGTCCCGCCAGAAGTCCGGTTACATCCGGAGCCTCGCCGAGCTGGTGATCTCCGGCGAACTCGACCTTGCCAAGCTCCCGGAAGATGACGAGGAGGCGATCGCGCTGCTGACTCGGATCAAGGGTATCGGACGCTGGTCGGCGGAGATCTACTTGCTCTTCGCCGAAGGACGCCCGGACGTCTTTCCCGCCGGCGACCTCGCCGTTCTGGTCGAGCTTGGACGGCTGATGGGCCTCAAGGAGAAACCGAGCGAGAAGCAGCTTCGCGAGCTCGGCGAAGCATGGCGGCCCTACCGTGGAGCCGCAGCGATCCTCGCCTGGCATAGCTACAATTCAGCGGTTCTCTAGAGTTCCTCAGAATTGACTTGAGCCGGGGCCATTGCCGGTGCGAAGCTCGAGCATCCAGAGGGAGGGGCCAATGAAACGCGTCGACGTCTATTTCCTGCTTCTTGCAACGGTGCTGCTCATCTGCGGCGCGGTCCTCGGAATCACGATGGGAATGAGGCAGGACTTCCAGCTCACGCCCGTTCACGCGCATCTCAACCTGGCCGGCTGGGCATCGCTGGCGCTGTTCGGGCTCACTTACCGCGCTTATCCGCAGCTCGCCTCGACGAAGCTAGCGGGCCTTCACTTCATCATTTCGGCGACTGGGGCGGTGCTGCTGCCGATCGGCATCGGCTTTGCGGTCCTGCGCAATTCTTCCGGCCTTGCGATCGTTGCTTCGATGCTGTGGCTGCTGGGCGTCCTGATCTTCCTCGCGCAGCTCGTTCGGCTGCTTGGAGGCACGAGCCAGGCGCCAGCGGCGATGCCCGCCGAATAGGCTAGTTGCGAACGCCCGTCGGCAGGAGGTGGGCGGCGAGCCCGCGGAAGATGCGCGGCCCGAGGTCCAGTCGGAACGGCGCCAGCTTCTCGCCCTTGGTGTCCTTGCCGAGCAAGTAGCTGACCGAGGTCTGCCCTTCGCTTCCGCCCCAGCTGTAGAGCGAGTTGAAGGCGATGATCGGGACGAACACCTCGCGGCCGCCGAGCTCATAGGCCTGGAGCTGGGCACGCGGCGCCGAGACCTGAGTCCGGATGCCAACGCGCTTGAGCGGCGGGATCACGACGATCCGCTCCCCCTCGCCGACCGGCTTCGAGAAGAAACCCTCGATCTGCTGATCTTGGGCCGGGCCGGCGTTGAACAAGGTCGCCTCGACTAGGACCGCGCGCGCTGGGCCGCTTCCGGAGTTGAAGAGCTCCAATTCGAATTCGACGGTCAGCTTTTCATCATCGAGGATGCAGCGCAGCGGCTGGAAGCCGATATCGATCCAGGGCCGAAGCCTCGTCGAGACGATTCCGAGAGACTCGGGTGGCGCCGACTTGGGAGGAGCGGGAGCAAGTGCGGGAGTTGGCCTCGGAGCGGGTGCAGGCACCGGCTCCGGCGCGACGAATGAGTCGACCTGCGGGCCACCGACGAATGCTTCGCGGCGCTGGCTCCGCCAGTAGAGGAAAATCCCGCCCCCGGCGAGAAGCAGGGTTGCAAGTAACCAGGGGAGGATTGGGAACTTGCGTCCGGTTTCCGGTGCCGCGGGAGGAGGTGCGAAATCGGTCGTGGACGCCGGTGCCGACGCGCTTCCGGAACCGCTTGCCGGATCGAGGGTCGGAAGGGCCGCGGTGACTGACGACGAAGGCGATGACTGCTGCAATGTCGCCGGCGGCTGCGGAGCGGCCGCTCGCGGAGTGTCGGCCGACGCGGCGCGCTCCGGTGCCGGCGCACTCGCCATCTCACCCGACTTCGGAGCTGCGCCGTCGGTGAGCGAAGCGCTCGGCTCGACCGCCGGCGAAGTCACCTGCGCCTGCGCTTTGGTTGAGCGTTTCGGGGCAACGGTCGGCTGAGATGCGGGCGCCTGGTCCGCAGGCCGAGTCACCGTTCCGTTCAGGCTGAAATTCGAGAGCGCCTTGGGACCGATCGAATCGGCAGCCGGGGTGTTGCTGTCGGCAGGAGGCGCCTCCTGGGCGAGCGCCGTCGCCGGGGCAAGCGCAAGCGCCCCCGCCAGCATTAGGTTACCCAAGCGAAAAACCGCCCTCATCTGCTCCCGCTACGCGCATGATTCGCGCCAATTTTCCACGGCGCGCCAGGCACATGCCCTCCGTTTGAACCGCTTTCAAGCACAGTATCGATGAACGGCGACGAAACCTAATTCTTCAAAGAGCTTAGCGCGCGTCGACAAGCACCAGCTCGGAATCGTCCTCGGCCTTGATTTCGATCCGGTCTTCGCCGGTGATTGCGACGCCATCGCGAGGCCCCGCCTCAACCCCGTTCACGCTTACTCGGCCGCTCGGGACGAGGTAGAGGTGCCGGTCGGGGTCTGCCTCGAGGGCAATCGAGCCGCCCGCCTTCACCGTTGCTCCGAGCACGCGCGCGTCGGCGTTGATGGCGAGGACTCCGTCGCCGCTGTCGCCGCTGGCGAGAAGCTGGAACGCGCCGTTACGAGAATC
>DASQYQ010000075.1:0-5550 GCA_035639115.1 Sphingomicrobium sp.
GAACGCGCTGAAGGCCTGCGAGGCCGTCCTCGTGCTGTGGTCGGCCGATTCCGTCCAGTCCGCGTGGGTCCGCGACGAGGCCGGTGTCGGCCGCGACGCCGGCAAGCTGATCCCCCTCTCTCTCGATTCAACAGAGCCGCCGCTTGGCTTTCGCCAGTTCCAGTCGATCGACCTGTCGAAGTGGAGAGGACGGGGAGAGCCGCCGGCCTCGGATCGGATCAGGAACGCGATCGAACGGGTCGTAGCAACGGGGTCAATCCCGCCGCCAATGTCGGTGGCGAGGAGGCGCGGGAAGCCTTTTCGATTCCCTCGAAGAGCCGTTCTCGGGGGCGCCGTTGTGATATTGGCCGTAGCCGGCGGCTCCGGCGTTCTGCTGTGGCGTCATTCGACCGCAGGGCAGGGCATCACCATTGCGATCATGGCCTCTCCGACGTCCCCCGACAGGGCGACGGCTGCCGACTATGCGAACCTGACAGCGGCAGACATGGCCGCATTCCTGCCGACCCGTTTCGACGGAGCGACGGTCATTGCGCCAGCAGATGCGACCGGCCGCACCGCCGGCTACCGCATGATCATATCGGCCAGTCGACACGGAAGCGGCGCAGACGCCAGCCTCACGCTTTCGGGTTCAGACGGTCAGGCGGTCATCTGGTCGAAAAGCTGGAGCGTTCCCGATGCATCATCCGTTGATCTTCCGCAGCAGGTCTCCCGAGCTGCGTCGCGGGCGGCGCTCTGCCTGACCGATGCCAAGGGGGGCGCAAAACGCATCGACCAGCCCGCATTGGGCCTTTACGTCGGCGAGTGCGTCGGGGTCGCCGACCCGAACTGGTCGAACGCGCAATTGCTGGCGGCGTCCGAACGACTTGTGAAGCTGGCGCCGGATTTCCCGCGTGCTTGGGGCGGCCTGGCCCTTAGTCGCGCGATTCTTGCCGAAGACCAGCAGGACCGGTCGGGAAGGCCCGACGCCGACGCGGTGAAGAGTGCCCGTGACGCCATTGCAAGGGCGCGCAAGCTCGACCCGCGAAGCGGCCTTGCCTATCTCGCCGAATGGCACCTTTTGAACCCTGATCCGCTGCGAGCGCTTGCACTCCTCGACAAGGCCGTCAAGCTCGCGCCCGACGAGCCGATGCTGCACGCGCGCCGCTCTGATTCTCTCGCGGCCGTGGGAAGAATGGCTGAGTCGGTGGACGAAGCGCGTCGTGCCATAGAGCTGGATCCGCTCTCGTCCTTTACCCGGTCCGAATATATTCTCGCGCTGACTTACGCGGGAGACCTCTCACGAGCGAAGGCGGACATTGCCGATGCTCGAAAGAAATGGCCGAAAGATCCGAATATCGACTGGGCTGAACAGGCCTTCGATTATCGCTACGGGGATCCGCGGGTCGCTCAACGACTCATGCCTATGACGGTGGATAGCAGCGACGCGGAACTGGCGCCGAATTTCAAGTTCATCGCCGCCCGCCTCGATCCCAGCCCGAGCAAGATTGACGATGCAATTGCCACGTTCCGGACTCGCGCACGAATCGAGCCCCGCAGCGGAAACAATCGTCTCGTCCTGGCGCTTGGGACCTTCGGAAGGGTGGACGCAATCTACCAACTCCTAGCCGATCCGAAGGTTCTGCCTCTGATCGGGCCCGAAATCTGGTTCAGGCCGGAGTTCGCGGGCGTGCGGGCTGACCCGCGGTTCATGGCTGTGGCGGCGCGCCTCGGGCTGGTCCGTTATTGGCGGCAAAGCGGCAACTGGCCGGACTTCTGCGCCAGCGAACAGCTTAAATATGACTGCAAGATCGAGGCGGCTAAGTACCCCGGCTAACTGTCATTCCCCAACCGCGCCCGGTGGGGGGTCTGACGTTAGAACGCGCCGAAGCTCGCTGGCGGCGCCCTCCATTCCGAGGCGCTGCCTGGCTGCGGCGAGCATCTCCTTGAAGCGAGGGTTGTCCCGGATCGGTTCGAAATCCGGATCGGCTTCGAGGTGCCGCAGCTGAGCCTTTGCGTCCACGCGCTCGAAATAAGGGCCAAGGATATCGAGCGCCGCTTCGGGGTCACCGAGTCCGATGGAAAATGAGCAGGCGAGATTGTAGCGCATCGACGTGTTGTCGGGATCGATGATCAGCGCGCGGCGGGCCCAGTCGCGAGCACGGTCGCCCTCCCCAAGGGCAGCGAGTGCAGTCGTTCCCCACGCAAGCTCGACGGCGTGCGACGGGTCATGCGCGATCGCTCGCTCGGCGCGGGCGACGCACAGCTGTGCCGCCTCTCGCACCTTCTCGCGATCTCCAATGGCTTGGTAGCAACTGAGGAGCATCGCCGCGCTGGAAGTGTCGGTCTCCATCATCGAAGCCGCTTTGTCGAAGAACGGTATCGCATCAGAGATGCGGGCGTGCCGATAAAGGAAAGAGGCAAGTTCCCTGTTCGCTTCCCATGAGGCCGGCGAAAGGTCGAGCGCAATGCGAATCTGCCGCTCCGCCTGATCGAAGAGACCTTCGTCCTCGAGGTAGCGCGCCTTGACGCAGTGCGCCTCCGGAAGCTTGGGGTTGAGCGCAAGCGCGCGCTCCGCCGCGGGGAGCGCGTCTTCTTCGTTGCCGTACCAGAACCGAAGTGCGGCCTGCGCGAGCGCCATGAGCGCCCACGCCTGGGCATAATCCGGATCGAGCGAAGTGGCCTCGCGGCACAAGCGCACGATCATCTTGTGGGAATCGCGATAGGAAAATCCGCCGCTGATCCATTGCTGCCGGGCCATGAGGTACAGGCTGTATGCGTCGACGTTCGCGGTCCCGCGTCCCTCAATCGCCACCTTGTCCTTGGGCAGAAGCTGGACCTTGAGAGCCGCAACGATGGCGTGGGAGATCTCGTCCTGGATTTCGAAGATGTCGGTGAGGTCGCGATCGAAGCGATCGGCCCAGAGATGGTTGCCGGTCCTCCCGTCGATCAGCTGGGCGGTGATCCGGACACGGCTGCCCGCCTTTCGGACGCTGCCCTCCAGGACATGGCTGACGCCAAGCTGGCGGGCCACCTGCTTTACGTCGGGGTTCTGGCCCTTGAAGCCGAAGGCGGTGTTTCGGGCGACCACGTCGAGCGCGGAAAATTTGGAGAGGTCGGTGGTGATGTCCTCGCTAATCCCGTCGCTGAAATATTCCTGCTCGGGATCACCGCTCATGTTCGCGAACGGGAGGACGCAAATCGATACCGTTTCCTGGGCTTTCGCCCTAGCGGCAGGAAGCGCTTGCCGCGGGATTGGCTTCGACCCGCACTTCTTTGCGATCGCGTCCAACAGCTCGTCGAAGGCTCCGGACCGGCGTCGGTCGCTCGACGGCCCGAGGTCGATCGTGTGAAACTGGCGGAAGCCGAGTGGGGGCTTTGCGGACTCAATAGCGACGGGGACGAGGCGTCCGGAATCGCGGCCCTCCGCGGCTTCGTCGAGAACCCAGGCGGAATTGATCGAGCTTCCCGACCACAGCACGACGACAGCTTCGGCGTCCTTCAGCGCCTGGTCGATCTCATTGGCGAAGCGGGCGCCCCCGGCAAGGTGGCTGTCCCACCAGACCTCATGGCCGGCCTCGGCGATCCCATCCGCGAGCTGTCGCGCGGTGTCGACATCCTCCCGGGCATAGCTGACAAAGATCCGCGACACGGGGCCCCCCAGCGTGACTGCGACCGTCTGCGCCGTTTGACGGCAAGTCGCAAGCGCAGTGCTGAAGGGTCAGTGACGGAGGACGGGACGATCCGGCGGCTCCGGCACGGGCCGGCTTTCAGGCGCGCGGGCGTGCATCGCCAACAAGTCGTCAAGAGTGGACTTCGCCTGCTCGCGATCGATCACGAGGGCGGCCGTCTGGGTGACGAGCTCAACGAGCATCATGTCGCGGGCCGTCGGCTCGCGCGGCTGGCGGTGATACATCGCAAAGGTGCCCAGCACCTTGCGGCCCCGTGTCATGATGGGCGTCGACCAGCATGCGCGAAGGCCATGCGCGAGCGGTAGATGCTTGAACTGCGCCCAAAGCGGATCCTTCTCTATATCCACAACGAACACAGCGGCGCCGAGATAGGCAGCAGTGCCGCACGAACCTCGGGAATCTCCAATCTCAAGGCCGTCCAATAGCGCGCTGTAAGCCGCGGGAAGGCTTGGTGCTGCGCCCATTCTGAGGTGCTTCCCGTCGGGTTCGAGCAGCAGGATCGAGCCGAGAACGCCCGTCTGCGACGTCGATTCGACCATGCGAATGAGCTCGGCGAGCGTAGTTCCGAGCGGGGCATCGGCGATCGCCAGCTCAAGAACCTTGTTGTGGGCGATCCGAAGCGCTTCGTTCCGCCGATCCTCGGTGACGTTGGTACCGTGAATGAATATGCCCGGCTCCTGGCCTTCCACCTGCGCCAATGGCTGGATGACGAGGTCGACGAGAATTTCCTCGATCGATCCGTCCGGGCGCTCGACCGAGAGGGATTTCTTGCGGCCCACATATTGCTGGCCGGTGCGAGTGACGCTCTCGAGGATCTTATCGATCCCTTCCGATGTGAATCCGGGAAGCACATCGGCGAGTCTTGCGGCGATCTGCGCGCCGGGCCCGACCATGTCGATGAAGGCGTTATTCGCGACGGCGATCCGGTGATCGGCGCCTTCGAGAACAGCCATGAAGCCCGGTGAATGCTCGAACAGCGTCCCCAGACGCTGCTGGCCCGCGCGGCCTGCGGACATCTCTGCCAGCATGGATTCGCCCAATACAGCAACTGCCTGCAAACGTCACATTGCGAAGCGCGGGGGTCCGGCACACGGAGCTTCAGCGAATGGCAGGAAAGGGTGGAATGCTGACCTTCCGCCGACGTGTCCCAAGGACGAGTGCGTCGCTCGCTGATTGTCACGCGACTGCTGATCCGCCGCATCCAAACGGCGCTCCATCCGTTACGGCAACCACAACGATCAACGAAGGCTCACCCCTTCGGAAACAGGCTCTGCGTCGTGAGGGGAGAGGATGTGCGTATGAAACAGCTGATGATGGTTACAGGCGCGGCGGCGCTTGTCTTGGCGGGTCAGGCGGTCGCCAAACCCGGCAATGGACATGGGAACGGCCACGGCGGCTTTGGATTCGAGAATGAGGGTCCTGCTTACGGCAGGCACGGTCCGGTGGGCTACGGCGTGGGTGGATGTCCGCCCGGTTTGGCGAAGAAACATAACGGCTGCATGCCGCCAGGACAGGCCAAGAAGCTGTTCCGGGTTGGGCAGCGGTACGATCTGAGCTACGGCAGCCCCTATTCCTACGGACAGATCCCGTACGACCTCCGCCGTCAATATGATCTCAATCCCCGCTATCGTTACTATTATGACAATGGCTATCTCTATCAGGTCAACCCCCGGACCATGCTGGTTCAGCAGGTGATCAGTGGGTTGCTTGGGCGGTAGATACGATCGGCAGAGACACTAGCGATGCAGCGCCTGGGGATGTTGGTAGCCTAATGTCCGCAATGGGTGGTGGTCTCAGGAGGTGGTCGCAACACTTAACCTAATGAGGGTGAGGTGATGCGATGGCGAAGAGACGGCGACGGCCTTTCACGGCGACGGAGAGT
>DASQYQ010000076.1:0-2871 GCA_035639115.1 Sphingomicrobium sp.
CGGCGGCTCCCCCCTCGACAGTCAACCGGATGCTGCGCCTGCTCAGGATCACGCAGCTTCTCTTTTGCGAAACTGGGATTATCTGTATCCGCGATGTCGACGTTGACCTCCGCTTCCAAGCCTATCGGGTTCGATGAGGCCTTCGCGGCGTACGAAGCCGGTGAACGTGAAGCGCTTTTGCCTCGACTCGACCAAGCGGTGGAGGCGGGCTCGGCCGACCCGCGGCTCTGGCACATCCATGGCCTCCTGCTGCGTGGGCTCGATCGGCGCGAGGAGGCCTTGAGGTCGTTACGGGCAGCGGCGCGGATGGCACCGGGGTCCGTGCACATTGCCCATGCCCTCGCGCGCACTCTGCTCGAGGCCGGGCTGCCCAGCGTGGACGCATTCGGGCGCGCGCTGCAGCTCGATTCGGCGGACGTCGAGATCGTGACCGGATTGGCAGCGGCGTTCGTTGCTGCTGGAGAACCGGACACCGCGATCGCCGGCCTCAAGAAGATCGTGAATCGCTCACCGCACTGGGTTCAGGGCCATGCGCTCCTCAGTCGCCTCCGTTGGGCAGAAGGCGACAGGGACGAATTCGCAAGCAGTTTCGATGAGGCCCTGGCCGCCAACCCGCTCGACATCGACCTCCGGCGCGAACAGCTGATAACTTTAGTCCACGCCGAGCGGTACGAACAGGCGCTGAGTGCGGTGGCCGCCGGCCGTGCAGCAGTGGGCGATCATTTGATTTTCGACGTCAACGACGCCATCATCCACGCGGAGATGGGCGACGTCGAGACGGCGGAACGCCTGTTCGCTCCTTTCACGCATATTCCCGACGCCCCACTACAGATCCGGCGCGTGCGCATGTACCTGCGTTCGGGGCAGCCCGATGCGGCGGCCGAGGTGCTGGAGCCATGGCTGCAAACGCAGGAAGCATTCATGTTCTGGCCCTACGCGTCCGTGGCCTGGCGGCAGACCGACGAAGAACGCTGGCGCTGGCTCGAAGGTGACGAATCCTTCGTCGGCGTGTACGACATTGCCGACCGGCTGCCGCCGCTGGATCTGCTGGCGACCACGTTGCGCAAGCTGCACACAATGAGCGGCCAGCCACTGGAGCAGTCGCTTCGCGGGGGCACTCAAACCGACGGCAACCTGTTCATGCACGTCGATCCGGTAATCGTCGCCTTGCGCGAAGCCATTCGCGCGACCGTTGCCGAGCATGTCGCGAAATTTCCCGAGGAGGATCAAACTCATCCCCTCCTCCGCGGACCGCGGGGTTCCATCCAATTCTCAGGGGCCTGGTCGGTGCGGCTGCAAAGCAAAGGATATCACGCGAACCACGTCCATCCTGCGGGCTGGATCAGTTCCGCTCTGTACGTCGCAGTCCCGCCGGACATCGGTGAGAACGAGTCCGGAATCCTGACGCTCGGCGACGCGAGCGCACCGAACTTCCCGATCGACACGCCGCCGTTTCGGACCATCGAGCCGAAGCCCGGCAGGCTCGCGCTATTCCCGTCGTACATGTGGCACGGCACGCGTCCATTCGGAGAGGGCGAGCGGCTCACCGTCGCATTCGACGTGGCGCACGGATCGAGCCAATAGCTTCCGAGGAGAGCGGCTCGCTTTTGCCGAAGGAAGTGGCTAGATTGCGTGCCTGGAAGCGAGGTGCATATGGGAAGATTTGCTTTCATCGCCGCTGCCCTGTTGTCGGTTTCATCGCCGGGCTTCGCGCAGATCGTGTTCGACGATTCTCCTCCGCCGCCCGCCGCAGGCAAAGCCATGGCGAAGGCCGACGGCGGTAAAGTCGTGTGCCGTCAAGAGGACACGATCGGCAGCCGCCTGCAGGCACACCAGGTCTGCATGACCAAGCAACAGTGGTTTGAGTATGAGCAGGAATGGAAGAACAAGGTCCACGACATCCAGGATTCGGTGAAGGCTCGCCCGTCGGGTAGTTAGTCGCTCGACTAAACGAGTCCTTCATCCACTGAGCATGAATAATATTCCCTTCGCGCGTTTGAGCGTCCGTGTATGAGTTGTTTCGCATTTTAGATGGACGCAGTTATCGTATTTGCGAGTGAGGGAGGTGCACATGTCGAAGTTCGCTTTGATCACCGCGGCGTTGTTGATCATCCCGTCGCCCGGCTTCGCGCAGATCGTGTTCGAAGATTCTCCACCGCCGCCTCCCGCGCACAAGACTATGGCCAATAGCGATGTCGATAAGGTCGTCTGCAGGATGCAGGACACGCTCGGCAGCCGGCTGCAGGCGCGCCAGGTCTGTATGACCAAGCAGCAATGGTCGCAGTACGAGCAGGAGTGGAAGAACAAGGTCCACGACATGCAGGTGCTCGGGCTGCACTCGAACTGACAGCTAGGCGCTGTCGCCGAGCATCTTCTCAAGCTGCGTAGAGTAATTACGCCACCGTCCGCTTGACCGGTCGTGGATAGGCTGCCGCACCTGCCACACGCTCGCCGTCTTCACCGGTGCTGCATTGCCGTGAAAATCAAGAACGCCGTCTTCCCACGGCAGCCCCACGAATTCGAGAAGCTGGTGCAGCACGGGCGCTGGGTCGTGCACTAGCGCATCGTAGTCCACCTCGATGATGTCCGCCGGATAGAGCGATTTCCAATGCTCCATGAGGCGGAGATGCTCATCGTACCAATGCGCGCTATCCTCGAGATCGAGCGCGTACGCCATGCCCGGATCAAGATGCAGGAAGTAGAGCGACAGGAGGTTGTCGAGCCGATTGCGCCGCGTGTGCACGATCTTGGCCGACGGGAAGATGGTCTTAATCAGTCCGACGTGGAGGAAGTTCTCCGGCCTTTTGTCCGTGACCTGCTTGCCCTGTTCCGGCCGTGCGGGAAGCGCTTTGAGATAGAAGTCGCGCCAGG
>DASQYQ010000077.1:0-5697 GCA_035639115.1 Sphingomicrobium sp.
CATCGGTGATCGCGTGGATCATATTGATGTTCTTCGCATTACTCGGCCGTCCAATGCTGGACGCACTCGGGATCAGCCTCGCGAGCTTCCGAATCGCGGGCGGGATCATGCTGTTCATCATCGCCATCGACATGGTTTTCGAGCGGCGAACCGAACGGCGAGAACGGCGCGCGCACGCCATCGAGCAAACGCCCGAAGTCGAGGACATCAGCGTGTTCCCGATGGCGATGCCGATGATTGCCGGGCCGGGCTCGATCGCCAGCGCCATGCTCTGGGTCTCGCGTGCCGAGACTCCCGTTCATATCGCTCTGATCCTCGCCGCAATCACGGTCGTGATGCTCATGACTCTCGTGACGCTGCTCGCTGCGGGGCCCTTGATGCGGCTCATCGGAAGCAAGGTCGAAGCGGCGATCACTCGGATCCTCGGAGTCATCCTGGCCGCGCTCGCCGCGCAGTTCGTGGTCGACGGCTTGAAGCAAAGCTTCCCGCACGTCCTCGGCTAGCCGACCACCCTCCACATCTTGAACGGCGAGTCTTTGGGCAGCTCGACCGGCTGAAGCCATTTCGGCACCTGCCCGCGCTGGAGCTGCCCGTAGAAGCCCTTCGGCGTTTCCGACATGAAGATCGTCGTCGTCGAGCTGTTCGGGCAGCTTAGGACATAGGTCGAATGATATTTGGTCGAGATGATCTGGTGCGCCTGATCGGCGCTTCCGCGCCACGCCTTCATGATGTCGACGATCTGCTGATAGTTACGGTGATATGGTCCCGCGATCGCGTCATGGTGTGTGAGCGTGATCAGCCGCGGGCCCAAGTCGACGAAGGTGAAGACGAGCCCCTTGGGCTCGAGCGCGATCGGATGCAGGCCCCAGAGCGATCCGCAAAGGCTGTTCGCCCGGCCGATCGACGATTGGTAGGGCGTCGAGGGCTTCTCGGGGATGAGGTCGAGCACTGCCGGAACGGCGGCGCCGATTGCAACGAGCAGCGCGACCACTGCGCCGCTGACCCGAAGCCACGGATATTTCGACTTCCAAAAGATCGGCCAGAGCGTCCACGCGAGCGCCGCCGCCCCGACCGCCGCCAGCATTTCGGCGGCGGGACCGGTCCGGGTTTGCCACAGCAGGAGCAAGGAGGCGATGAGGCAAGGGGTTGCGACGCCGATGATTCGCCTCAACAGGCTTCGGTCACTGCGGCGAAGCCATGCGAGCGCCGCCAACCCAGCCAGTCCCGTAATGGGCAAGGCAACCATCAAAGTCGTGATTCGCCAGCCGTGGCGGTAAACGGGCCGCGCTTCCTTCACATAGCTCATCCACAGCCGCTGTGCCTCGGGCGAGATATGCTCGGGCTTTTGGAGGCACTGCGGCCAAACCGAGGCATGGAAGCCGGCGATGATCAGGCCGGCGCCAACGGCCAGGGCAAGCCTGCGCTTCCAATCTGCCGGCGACAGCCACGCGAGTGCGTACATCAGCGCCGAGCCGAGCAGGGCGTCGGAAACGAACACCGGCGAGAGCGCATCGCAGACGGGACCGCTGTTGTCGTACGAGCCGAAAACCAGGTAGCAGAAGGCGATTCCGCCGCTCATCGAAAGCGCATAAGCGCGGAGCCGCTCAGCTTCCTCTCGCTCGTCGACCCAGAAGAGGACCATCGCCGCGCCGGCGAGCGCGAGATAGATGATCATCTCGAGCCCGATGGCGAGTGACAGCGCGCTCGATATGCCGAGGACGAGCCCGCCCCTGACGCGCTTCGCATCGGCAATCCCCGCCATGCTGAGCGCGAGGAGGGCGAGCTGCCAATTATGGTGGTCGATGCGCTCCGGCATGAACATGCCGTTGGTCGATCCCGCGAAGAAGATCGCGAGGAGCGCCAGCGGATAAGCGAGCGGCGCGATCAGCCGCCGGGCCGTAACTGCAAGCGAGAACAGCAGCAGCAGGTAGGGGAGCAGCGGCGCAATCGCGACGGCCCAGCGCTCGGCGCCTGCGCCGCCGAGGAACGGCCGAAGCCCCAGGATCAGTCCGGCAATCGGAAGGTCGACGAGCCGCGACCAGTGAATGTTGGCACCGAACGGCGGGTTCATCCGGTAGTTGCGAAGATCGTACCAGCCCTGCCCGTGAAGCAGTGCCCGGACCTGCATGATCCGCATGTTGTCGTCGGTGTCCGGAAGGCCGAAGAAGCGGATCTCGTTCCACTTCTGGAAGATGAACCAGCCGCAAATCACGACCCAGACGAGCACGACGATCAACTTCCAGCGGCGCTGGAGGAACTCGATCCCCTGCTGTTCGAGAGCGTCGATCTTGCTTTGCAGCATTTTTCCGGCTGTAGCCGTCAAACTCTAAACGGCAAGCAGCCGGACATGGCCCCCAGATTAAACGTCGATCACAATGCCTTCGGTCAGTTGGTGCGCTTTGCGCTGGTGGGGTTCTTCCTCGCCGGCATTTATTCCGTCATCTACTGGTACCTCGCGACCTATGTGATGCCGCCGGTGGCAGCGGTGGTGATCGCCTTCCTGGTTGCCGTCAGCATCGGTTTCGTGCTCCACAGCCGGTGGAGCTTCAGGGGGCACGGCAAGCGCGAGGACCGGCGGATGAAGATCAAGTTCCTCGCCGTTCAGGGCTCCGGCTTCCTCCTCAACGAGGCCTTCACCTGGGTGCTGACCGGGCCGATGAAGGAGCCGACCTGGTGGCCTCTGGTTCCAGCCATCTTCGTCACTCCGCTCGCGACCTATGCACTCAACCGCCAGTGGGTGTTCGGCTGATGGAGCGCGCGGCCTATCGGGAGATGGCGGATCTCGACCAGCGGCACTGGTGGTACCAGGCGCGGCGCAAGATCCTCGAGGATCTGATCCGCCGATCGATCCGGCCGCCTGGAAACGCGCAAATCCTCGAGATCGGATGCGGGACCGGCCACAATCTCGAGATGCTGGGGAAATTCGGCCGGGTCGACGCGGTCGAGCTGGACGACGAATCCCGGGCCATCGCCGAGAAGAGGCTCGGCCGAGCGATCGTCAGCGCGCGCCTGCCCGAGCTAGCGGGAATTCCCGACGGCAAATATGATCTGATCGCGGCGCTCGACGTCATCGAGCATATTGACGAGGACGCGCCGGCCATCGCTGCGATTGCAGGCAAGCTGAAGCCCGGCGGAAAGTTCATCATGACCGTGCCGGCGCATCCGTGGATGTGGTCGGCACACGACGTCGTGAACCACCACAAGCGCCGTTACTCGAAGGCCGCTCTAAAGCGGCTGATCGAAGGATCGCCGCTGAAGCTCGACAAGGTCGGCTATTTCAACAGCCTGCTCTTTCCAGCCGCCGTCGCCGAGCGCGTCGCATCGAAGGTGCGGGGGAAGGACGATGCCGACGTGAAGCTTCCGGCGGCCCCGCTGAACAGCGCGCTTCGAGCCGTCTTCGCGGCCGAACGTCACCTCGTCGGGCGTTTGCCCTTGCCGCCCGGCCTGTCGCTGTTCGCAGTCGCCTCGGCGATATAGCCGAGCCTCGCCTCGGCGCGGCCGTCGCCGGCTACTTCCTGAACGATGTAGAGCGGGCGTCCTTTCGCTTCATTGTAGAGGCGGCCGATATATTCGCCCATCAGGGCGAGAACGAACATCTGCACCGCGCCGATCACCAGCACGACCAGCATCAGCGACGTCCAGCCCTGGATTGCCCGGCCTGCCGCCCAGGCGTAGGCGATGTATCCGATCAGCACGATCGTGCCGATGGAAAGTGCCATTCCGACGTGGCTCGCAAGCTTGAGCGGCGCCGAGGAAAAGCCGGTCAGGGCGTCGAGCGCGAAGCGCATCATCTTCTTGAGCGGATATTTGGTCGAGCCCGCGAACCGCTCCTGCCGGTCGTAGGGGAATGCGACTTGGCGGAAACCGATCCAGGCAACCATGCCGCGAACGAAGCGCGCCTGCTCGGGCATTGCCAGAAGCGCATCGAGAGCGCGCCGACTCATGAGGCGGAAGTCTCCGGCGTCGAGCGGGATGTCGACCTCGGTGGCCCGCGAGAGCAGCCGGTAGAACCCGTGCGCCGTAGCGCGTTTGAAGGCGGTTTCGCCCGAACGGCTCTTGCGAACTCCGTAGACGACGTCGGCATCCTCGCTGCGCATGACCTTCATCATCTCGGGAAGAAGTTCGGGCGGGTCCTGGAGGTCGGCGTCGATGATCAGAATGGTCTCGCCGCGGCAGAGGTCGAGGCCGGCCGTGAGGGCGAGCTGGTGCCCGTGGTTGCGCGACAGGTTGACCGCCAGCACCTGTCCGTCCTTCGCAGCCATGTCGCGCATGATCGGCCAGCTGTCGTCGCCCGACCCGTCATTGACGAGCACGATCTCATAATCTTCGCCAACGGCGCTGCGCGCGGCCTTCGTCAGCCGCTCGTGAAGCGCGGGAAGGCAATCCTGCTCGTTGAAGCAGGGAATGACGACGGAGAGCGCAACCATCAGTGCAGACGATAGAGTATCGACCCCGGACCGCGCCAGACCGGGTCGATTCCCGAGACGAGCGCCGGGTCGTACGGGGGCACGTCGATCAGCCACACATAGTCGAAATCGTTGCGCGGAAGCGCGGCGAGGGATTCGTCGATCGTACGGTGAAGCCTGTCCCGGCAATGGTTCGGCCGCACCAGCTGCGACGGGTCGGCCGCGAAATAGCCGGCCGCGCGATATTTGAGGTCCAGGAGGTTGACGCCTTCGAGCAGCCACTGGTCGTTGGAGAAGCCCTCGCGGCGCACGATGACCATTGCTCCGAGATGACTGTTTCGGAGCAGCGGCCAATATTCGGTGCACGGCATTCCGGTCAGAGTGATGACGCGTGCGCCGATCGGCATTCGGTCGATCGCATGGAGCAGCGCCTTCTGGTCGGAGCCCGCCATCGCCAGGCTCGCCGTGTTGGCCGCGGTGCGGGTCGTGAAGAACAACAGCCCGAGGACGGCGAGCACGTGGCCGAGGCGCTTGGTCGGGAACTCGCGGAACCTGATCGCTAGAAGCGCCACTGCGATCAGATAAGGCACCAAACGCATGTCTGCATAAGCGGAGCCGAACACGATTCGCGGGATGATCGCGAACGAGGCCGCAAGCACGATCGCCGAGAAGGCGAGGTTGCGCGACAGCGTCAGCTTGCGGCTGAAGAGCGCATAAAGGAAGACCAAAGCAGGAACGACGAGCGATGCGATATCGAAGGGCTTCCAGCGATCGCGAAGCGCGGAATAGATCCAGCGCCACTTCACCTTCCAGTCGAACCAGTCGATCGTCTGGCCCCCGTGGGTCTCGCTGCGCCAGATCAGCATGATGAAGATCGGAAGCGCCATCACTGAGGTACGAAGCGCCGCCTCTATGCCCGCATGCCACCAAGTGCGGCCGCGGTCGTGAAGCCGGACGGCGTCAGCCGAAAAGCACATCAGGCCGAGAAGTCCCCAGCCGTAGGTATGGCAGAAGAAGACGATGAGCGAGATCGGCACGAACAGCCACTCCCGAAGCACCGTCCGCTCCAGGCGCCCAAGCCGCAGCCATAGGCCAAAGGCGAGGAAGGCGAGCGCGACCGACAAAGCGAAGTTCACGAAGCCGAACAGGAACGGGAAGCCGTAGATGAACGGCAGCGCGAAGAAGGCGGTCGGCGGGACTCGCCCGTGAACCTCGCGCGCTACCCACAGGAACCCCGCCGCGGTCAATGGCGGGATGGCGATCACGATCAGCTTCACTGCCGCCTCGAGCC
>DASQYQ010000078.1:0-3726 GCA_035639115.1 Sphingomicrobium sp.
GCTCGTCGACGAAGCCAATCGCGCCTGGCATGCGGGCAAGTCCCGCTGGCGCGGAGTCACCGACGTGAATTCGGCAAGCGTCGGGATCGAAATCGTCAATCCCGGCCACGAGTTCGGCTATCGCGAATTCCCCGACGAGCAGATGGCCTCGGTGATCCCGCTCGTCGCCGACATCAAGGAGCGGCATGGAATCGGCCGCGGCAATGTCGTTGGCCATTCGGATGTCGCCCCGGCGCGGAAGGAGGATCCGGGCGAGCTGTTTCCCTGGCACGCGCTGGCAAAGCGCCGCCTCGCGCTGCCGAGCCCGACCCGGGACCTGATCGATCCGTACTGGACCGATGCCGGTTTCCTGCTCGCGCTTGAGCGCTTCGGTTTTGACGTCACCGACGAGCAGAAGGCCGTGATCGCTTTCCAGCGCAGATTCAGGCCCGACCTGATCGACGGGATTATCGACGGGGAATGCAGAGCAAAGCTGCTCGCGCTTCTGCTGCCCCGGCCCCAATAGGGATCGAAGCTGCTACCCAGCTCGAGCTCACCTCATTGGGAGCCGCCTGCCGCACGGACGAGTGAATCCATTTGCGGCCGGGCGCTCGCCCATGCCTCGTCGCGGCACGGCTTCTCCAATGGCCCTTTGTACGAAGGCAGCGGCGAGACGATCACGCACATATCCTCGACCGCCTTGCCGACCCGCTTCTCCATCTCCTGCTGCCCGCCGGTCGACTTGAGATCCAGATCTGCAACGTACACGGTGCGCACCAGGACATCCGCCGATGGCGGAAGTTTGCGGATGATCACGATCGGCGGCTCTTGTGCCGCCTGAGTGGGTTGGGCTGGTGCGGGCATGGCAGATATCATTCCAAGCACCGACAAAGATGTGAGCTGAAGTTTCGAGCGCATCTGCCTTCTCCCTGGTTCCAGGCCGAATAGGGCAGTCCGGAGGTCGGGAAACATAAGCAATTGTCCGGAGGAAGGACGATAGTTGTAAATTCTTGTTGGTTTTCCCTTCTGGCGAAACCGGATTAGCGACTGACTCGAAACGGCATAGCCTTTCCCTTATATGCAGCCTCGCCAGAGGGCTGGGCGGCCGCGGGTCTCGCGAGAGGCACGAGGAAAGTCCGGGCTCCACGGAACTCACGGTGCCGGGTAACGCCCGGCGGGTCGTCATTAGCCTCGTGCGAAGGCGGCTCAGGGATAGTGCCACAGAAAGAATACCGCCGCGTCCTCGGACGGGTAAGGTCGAAAGGGTGCGGCAAGAGCGCACCGCGGTCCTGGCAACAGGGCCGGCACGGTAAACCCCACCGGGTGCAAGACCGAATAGGGGCGCCACATGAGCCTGGTTCCGGCTCGGCGCCCGGGTTGGTTGCTTGAGGGGCGGGGCGACCCGCCTCCCAGATGAATGGCCGCACAGTCACGCCGAAACGCGCGACGGACAGAACCCGGCTTATAGGCCCTCTGGCGAAATTTTCTCTTGGACCGGGCTCCCGCCTTCGCAGGAGCAGGTTCAGCCTTTATCGGAGCGTTGATGCCGAAGCAGAAAAGATCCGACGACTGGGGCTTCCCGCGCTGGCGCTCCTATGGGGACAAGGGGCGCTCGGCAGCTCGGCTGCGCTTGTGCGACCGCGAAGGCTGTAACGAGATCGGCGATCGGCCGGCGCCGAAGGCTCCGCACAGCAAGGACCGCTGGTATTTCTGCGAGGCGCACGCGGCAGAGTACAACAAGAACTGGAACTATTTCGCCGGAATGAGCCCCGAGGAAGCCGCGCGCAGAGCGGCGGAGGAGGAGAGGAGCAATTCCGGCTTCCGGCAGTCGGCGCAGTGGAAGTGGGCTGGGCCGGGCGACGGCAGCCGATCCCGCGACGAGATGCGGGCCCTCGACGCGCTCGAGCTCGACAGCGACGCCGACTTCGCGGCGGTCAAGGCCGCTCATCGTCGGCTAGTCAAGGAAACGCATCCGGATGCGAACGCGGGCGACGAGGAAGCCGCCAAGCGCTTCAAACAGGTCCAGGCTGCTTACGACGTCCTGAAGAAAGCCGAAGAGCGGAAGAACGGGAAGGCGGCCTAGGCGGCAGCCGCGTAGCGCTCGGCCGTCTCTTTCACGAGCGCTATCATGTTCGGAACACCCTGGGTTCGGTTGGCGCTCAAATGCTTGCGCAGTTCGAACGGAGCTAGCGCCTCCCCGACGTCGAGCGCCGCGACCTCGGCTGCGGGCTTGTCCTGCACGACCGACAGGACGAGGGCGACTATGCCCTTGGTAATCGCCGCGTTGCTGTCGGCGAGGAAATGGAGGCGACTCTCGTTAACGGTCGGGTAGACCCAGACCGAAGCGGAGCAGCCCCGAACCTTCGTCGAGTCGGTCTTCAGTGCATCAGGCATCGGCTCGAGTTGCCGGCCGAGGTCGATCAGCAGCCGATAGCGGTCCTCAGCGTCGACCAGCTGATATTCTTCGAGAATATCTTGGACAGGCGGAAGGCCGGACATGGCCGCGCACTATCCCGTTATCGGTCGCGGAGCGACTCGATTTCGTTCGCCAAGCTGTTCTCTTTCTCGACGGCGATCCGCTCGAGGACCTTGATGCGGTCCTTCAGCTGCGCGACCTCGTCGCGGAGGCGCCGGTTCTCGACCTCGCCTTGCGGATTGGCGAAGTTGACGGGGTGGCGAGGCCCCCTGACGGCCGCGCGAACGATCGAAGCGAGCATCACGATCGCGACGATCATGACCGCGGTGATCTGACCGCTATCCATCAGGCCTTGTCCTCCTCTGCGATACGGTCGCGGTCGCGAAGCGCCTCGATCTGGGCTGCGGTCTCGGCGCCTCGGTCGGTGACGATTCGCTCGAGCACACGGATCCGCTCCTGAAGCTGCTGCACCTGGGACCGTAGCCGGTCGTTCTCGCCATTGTCGACGGGGCCGCGCATCTCGCGCATCGAGCGCGTGGGAATTCCGAGCTTGTGCCTGATGATGGTGAAGGCGAACACCATGAACAGGACGGCGATGACGAACTCAAACGGGTTCATTGCGGCTACTGCCCTTCAGTCCTGCGATGTATCTTAGATGCATCATCTGGCGTCGGCCACCGGCAATTCAAGCGGCCGTACCGGTGGTCGCCGCGCTCGATTTGCCGAGGTGCCGGGGGTTCCGGAGCGCCTCGATCTGAGCCGCTGTCTGGACCCCGCCGTCGGTGACGATCTCCTCGAGAACCCTTAGTCGGGCCTCAATGCGCTCGACATGCGACGTATATTGGGCCGCTTTCTCTGCCGTTTCGTTGGCGACCAACTGGCTCACCTTCTCCTTGTACTGCAGCCAGCGTTGGAACGCGCCCATACTGAGCCCGCCAACGACCGGGATTCCGACGACGATCGTGAAGAAGATCAGCAGTGAAATGGACACCTCAGTCTCCCTTAACCGGATGCTCGCTGCTTAGCCGACGGGTCGCGGCGGCGTCTTCTTCTCCACTGCGCGCGGCTTTTCGCGAAGCGCTTCGATTTGCGCCGCCGTCTGCGCGCCCGCGTCGGTCACGATCTGCTCGAGCACTCGGACTCGCTCTTCGAGCTCCGACGACCGAGACGCATATTGCGCCGCCTTTTCGGCCGCGTTCAGCGCTTCGACCTCCAGGCGCTTCTCGCGATATTTGAAGAACCGGTGAGCGACGAGCATGATCATGAGCGTCGGCAGGCCGATCACGACCAATGCGAGCATTACGGCTGCGGCAGGATCCATTACGCATTCC
>DASQYQ010000079.1:0-9634 GCA_035639115.1 Sphingomicrobium sp.
ACCCGATGCTCGTCTCCGAGCATCTGAGCTGGTCGCGCCTTGCTGGACGCTGCCTTCCCGATCTCCTGCCCGTACCGCGCACCAACGAGGTCCTCGCCCGCTGCGCACTGAACGTCGAACGAGTCCAGGACCTGCTGGGGCGGCAGATCCTGATCGAGAACCCGACCCATTATCTCGACCTGAGCGATCACAGCTGGACCGAAACGAGCTTCCTCTCCGAGCTGTCGCGCCGGAGCGGCTGCGGCCTTCTCATCGACGTCAACAATGTGGCGGTCGCGGCGCACAACACCGGCTTCATCGCTTCGGAATGGCTGGACTCCATCCCCGGCGGTCGGGTTGGAGAAATCCATCTTGCCGGCCACTCGCTCGATCCCGAAGGCACTTTGCTCGTCAATAGCCAGGACGAGCCGGTCAGCGACGACGTCTGGGACCTCTACCGGAGGCTCATGGATCGGATCGGTCCACGGCCCACATTGATCGAGCGCGACGGCGAGGTTCCTCCCTTCGCGGCGCTCATGCGTGAACGCGCTCTAGCCCAAGATATCCTCGAAGGGGATGTCGCCCTCGCAGCCTGAGCCGGGCCTGCGAGCCGCCAGGCAAGCCGGGGGGCGCGTCGTCAGGCGCGCACCTTGGTGGCAAGATGGAAAGGAATGATCCTGGAGTCGAGAAGGGCAACAGGTCCCCGCGTTCCAGCGGCCGCTCGGGCCAGAAACCCTGGGCCGTCGTGCAGCCAAGCTTCATGACGAGCGCCAGGGGGTTCGCTGCACGGCGCCTCGCCGGCCCCAGCTGCAGGAAGCAACGGCGGGCGGTCGTGCCCTTCTGCTCCGGCCCGCCGGCTTTCCCGACTGGCGTTAGACTCGATCAGAGCCAAGCTCCGCATCATCGTCTCGGGCAGGCGGGATGTCGAGCTCATCGGCATCGGCATCGAGGAGGGAGGCGATCTCGAGCAGGCTCGCCTTGGCGGAAGGATCGGAGATCTCGCCGGAAAGCCGCCGCGCCAGCTCCGCTTTCCTGCGAATGGCGGAAATCGCTTCTTCGCTCACGAACCGAGCTGCTCCTGTCCATAAAGAAGGCCCGCCCGGTATCGGGGCGGGCGGGCCTTCCCCCCGGAGATTTCAACCGGGGGTTCTCCCCAGAGCCGCCTGCATCCGGGCTTCGGGGGAAAGCAGGTGCCGCCTCTCGCTATCATTGGCCTGGGCTGTGTGAACCCGCACGACGTCACCACTGTGGCGACGTCGTGGAATATCAGTGGGTTATGACCGAGTCCTACCGGACGGAGAGGAACTCATCCATGACCGCGCGGCCGCCGGAGGCGAGCTGAACGCCGGTCGCCCGGCGATCCGAGCGCGACTCCTTGAGCTCAACGAGGCCCTTGTCCGCTAGATAGCGGACCCATCGCAGGGCCGACGAATAAGGAACGCCAGCGGCGTTTGCGAGGCCGGTCAGCGAGGCTTCCTTCTGCCCGAAGCGCACGTAGAGACGAAGGAGCAGGTCGAATGCGGGTTCGCCGATGGCGGCGCGGCCCAGCATCCGCTCGCGCGCGGCCCGCACCCGAAGGATCGTTTCGGCTCGCTCGAGAAGCGCCAAGGGGGGCAGTTGCCCGCAGGACTCCTCCTGCGGCCGCTCGCCTGGCTGCAGCAGCGCCAGAAACTGCTCGGTCCCGAAAGCCTCCGGGTGCGCCGAAATCCAGTCCGCCGCCATGTCGCCGGTCGAGGCGACGTCGAAGTTCCAGCCGACGAATCGGGCGTGCCCGTCCTGCTCGAGCGCGCGGCCGACGCCGAGGACCACCTGAATGGTCCCGCCCGGATGGACCGTGCGAAAGCGGACGGCATAAGGGGTACGGTGCACAAGACCTGCCGTCAGCGCGTCGCGAACGGGCGCAAGGTCCTCAGGATGGAACCTGTTTGCCCATTCGCTCTCGGTCAGCAGCGCCGCCGAGCGGGGGTCGAGGCCGAACATCGTCCGGCTGTTGGGGCACAGCGCAAGCATGCCTGTTGCGATGTCGAGATCCCAGCAGCCGGCGGGGATGGTGGTGCTGGTCATCGACCCTTCATTGCTTGGGAGGCCCATGTCATGCCACGGTAACGGCCTTGCTAATGTCGTCGCTCCGACATTTCAAATCAGTTTCGCTGATCTGCTACATTGACGCCGGCATACAGCCCGAATCTCGGCGCGCGGGGGATTGGGGTTACAGAAGCTCCATGCCTGAGTGCGCCGCCCAGCCTCGCCGGGCAGCCGGACCGGCGGCGATTCGGCTCGCGAACATTTTGTCTCGAGCCAAGTAACCATTGGGCGCTTCGCCGCGTGACGCATAGTCGATGGTCGACTCCAGCAACAACCGGCGCCCTCGCCGTGGGACGCCGGGCCCGGCTCCCGATTGGACCCGGGTCCGAACTCCGTTACAGCTGGGGAACGTCACGGCTGGAGCGAGTTTGGATTGATGGCGACGATCCCGAGCGACGAGCCTGGAATGCGGCCGACGCTGGCAAGGCGGCGCGGTCCGCGGCCGAAGATCTTCCGGCACCGTCTTTCCACCCGCTTGTGGCATTGGGTCAACGCGCTCGCCTTCTTCATGATGGTGATGAGCGGGCTCATGATCTTCAACGCGCATCCCCGGCTCTACTGGGGCAGGTACGGCGCCAACTTCGACCATTCGTGGCTGGAGATCGGAAGCCGGCATCAGCGGGGATTCCTGCGCGTCGGGTCGAGGATGTTCGAGACCACCGGAGTCCTTGGGATCTCGGGCAATCAGGCCGCCGCGCACACGCGCCCGACCGCCTTCCCCGGATGGGCGACGATCCCGTCGAGCTACAACCTCGCCGACGGCAGGCTCTGGCATCTGTTCTTCGCCTGGGTGCTGGCCGTGGGCCTTGGGGTGTTCCTCGTCGCCAGCCTCTGGAATCGCCACCTCGCCGATGAGGTGGCGCCGACCCGCGATGAGCTTCGGCCGAGCCATATCTGGAAGGACATCAAGGACCATGCGCTCCTCAGGTTCCCGACCGGCGAGGCGGCGACGCGCTACAATGTCCTCCAGAAGCTCTCCTACGGCGCGGTGCTTCTGGTCTTCCTTCCGGTGATGGTTCTGACAGGCCTTGCCATGTCGCCGGGAGTCGACCCCTGGCTTCCCTGGCTCGTCGATGTCTTCGGCGGACGACAGTCGGCTCGGTCGATCCATTTCATCACCATGTGGCTTCTGCTCGGATTCTTCCTTGTCCATATCGCGATGGTGATCCTCGCCGGCCCGATCAACGAGATCGGCTCGATGATCACTGGCCGCTACAGGGTCCCGCCCGGGCGCGCGGTCACCACGGAGGCGAACGATGCCGGACAGGCCTGAAGATCCGTTCCGGCGCCGGCTGATCGGCTCGCTCGGGGCAGGGGGCGCCGGCCTCCTCCTCAGCGGATGCGACCGTTTCAATGCGTCGCCGACGTTCCGCTCGATCCTGTCGCTGGGCGAGACGGCCAATTACCGGGCGCAGCGGGCAATCGGCCGAAAGGCGCTGGCCACGGAATTCCCGGCAAGCGACCTGTCTCCCTATTTCCGGCCGAACGGCACCATCATGCCTAGCGATCCGCTGTACCAGCGGCACCTCGCGAGCAATTTTGCGAGCTGGCGGCTGCGTGTGGACGGGCTGGTCCAGCGGCCGCTGGACCTATCGCTCAATGCCTTGAGGTCCTTCCCGCAGAGGACCCAGATCACTCGCCACGACTGCGTCGAGGGCTGGAGCGCAATCGGCCAGTGGACGGGTCCGCAGCTCTCCCGACTGCTGCGGGCCGCCGGTCTCCGCGATACCGCGAGATACATCGTCTTCTACTGCGCCGACGCCGAAGGCGGCGTGCCTTATTATGAATCGATCGATCTCGACGATGCCTTCCATCCCCAGACGATCCTCGCCCATCGGCTGAACGGACAGCCGCTACCGGTGAGGAACGGAGCGCCGATCCGGCTGCGGGTCGAGCGCCAGCTCGGTTACAAGCACGCCAAGTTCGTGATGCGGGTCGAGGCCCGCTCGAGGCTCGACGATCTGTTCGGAGGCAAGGGCGGGATGTGGGAGGACCGCACAGGGTACCAATGGTATGCAGGCACCTAAGTGACCATCGTCGCCCTCGCGGCCGCCTTCTTCGTGACCGCATTGCTCTATTCCTCGGTCGGCTTCGGCGGCGGCTCGACCTACAACGCGCTCCTCGCGCTCGTCATCGCGGACATCTCGACCGTCCCGGTCGTCGCGCTCGTCTGCAACATCCTCGTGGTCGCGATCGGTTCCTGGCGCTTCGTCCGGAGCGGTCACGTGGAATGGCGGCGATTTTGGCCGCTTTCCGTCCTTTCCGTGCCGATGGCGCTTGCCGGCGGCTATCTGAGAGTGCCGGCATGGCTCTTCGTGGGCCTGCTGGCGCTCGCGCTTGCGATCTCCGGTCTCCTGATGCTGTGGCAGCCGCTGTGGCGCCGGGAAGCGGCCGCGCCGGCCGGTCCGGGCGGTCGAACCGCCGATATGGCGAGCGGGGCGGCGCTTGGCCTCCTTGCCGGGATCACCGGGATCGGCGGCGGGATCTATCTGTCGCCGCTGCTCCATTTGCGGCGCTGGGGAACGTCGAGGGAGATAGCCGGCACCTGCGCAGCGTTCATCCTCGTCAATTCGATCGCCGGGCTTGTCGGGCAGCTGCTCAAGAGCGGAAGCAGGACGTTCGAGATCGTCCTTGCGAACTGGCCGCTGTTCCCTTCGGTGGTCGTCGGGGGTCTCCTGGGCTCGACGCTTGCGACCCTCAAGCTCAGCGATACCGTGCTTCGGGTCCTGACCGCGCTGCTCGTCCTTTATGTGGCGATCCGCCTCGGAGTGCGCTTCCCGAGCGATTGGGCTAGTCGATAGCGATGCGGGACTCCTTCGGCCGCGCGATCACCTATCTTCGGCTTTCGCTGACCGACCGCTGCGACCTTCGCTGCACCTATTGCATGCCCGAGCGCATGGGGTTCCTCCCGCGCGCCGACCTCCTGACTCTCGACGAGCTCGATCGCGTTGCGAGCTGCTTCATCCGCAGGGGAGTGCGCAAGCTTCGGCTGACCGGCGGCGAGCCGCTTGTCCGGAAGGGCGCACTCGATCTTGTCGCCGCTCTCGGGCGCCATTTGCGAAGCGGCTCGCTCGACGAGCTGACCTTGACCACCAACGGCAGCCAGCTCGCCCCGAATGCCGAAGCGCTTGCAGCCGCCGGCGTGCGCCGGATCAATGTCTCGCTCGACCATCTTGATCCGGAACGCTTCCGGCAAATCACGCGCGGCGGCGACATCCGGAAGACGCTGGCGGGGATTGAGGCTGCCCGGGAAGCTGGAATTGCGATCAAGATCAATGCCGTCGTCCTTCGCGACGACAATCTCGAGCATCTCCCCGACCTTATCGGCTGGGCTCACGAGCGGGACTTCGCAGTCTCGCTGATCGAGGTGATGCCGATGGGAGACGTGGGGGTCGACCGGATCGACCAGCACGTTCCGATGCCGGAAGCGCGCAGGCGGATCGAGGCGCGCTGGCCGCTTGCCGACATCGCGATGCGGACCGGCGGGCCGGCCCGCTACGCCCGGACCTGCAACGGCGGCCTCATCGGCTTCATCACTCCCTTGTCGCGGATGTTCTGCGAGGGCTGCAACCGGGTTCGAGTCAGTGCCGACGGCAAGCTCCATGCGTGCCTCGGGAGAGACGTCGCAGCCGACCTCAGGCCGGCGCTTCGATCCTCGTCGGGCGATGACCCGCTCGAGCGTGTGATCGATGCCCTCGTCCGGGCGAAGCCGCGCTCGCATGATTTCCGGATCGCGATCGGGACCGGGCCCGCGGTTGCACGGACCATGTCGAGGACAGGAGGCTGATCTTCATGCGCTTGCTCTCCTTCGGAAAGCTGTCGCATCTCGCTCTCGAGGGAGTGGACATCCCCGCCGGCGTGACCGACAGCGATGCCCTCCGCCGCTTCCTCGGCGAGCGCTGGCCCGAACTGAACTCACCGGGGGTGCAGCTTGCGGTCAACCACACGCTGGTCCGGGGCTCCGTTCCCATCTCGCCGGGCGACGAGATCGCCTTTCTCCCGCCAATGAGCGGCGGATGATCCGAATCACCGGCGACCCCGTCGACGGCCCTGCCGAGCTCCGCCGCTTCCTGAGCGCAGCGGGCGAGGGCGCGGTCGCGACTTTCATCGGGACGGTGCGCGGAAAGGGCGGGGTCGAAACGCTGACGCTCGACCATTATGCCGGCTTCACCGAGAAGGAGATCGCGGCGGCGGTCGATCGCCTGGTCAAGGATTTCGAGCTCAGTGCGGCAACCGTCGTCCACCGCCACGGAGCAATGCAGCCCGGGGACACCATCCTGTTCGCCGCCACGGCCGCGCCGCACCGGCGAGCGGCGCTCGACGCCCTCGACCGGCTCGTCGACGAGCTCAAAATCCGCGCTCCCTTCTGGAAGAAGGAAGTGCGGGGCGGTGCCGAGCACTGGCTCGAGCCGCCACCTATCCCTCCCGCGGAGAACCGCGCATGACAAGCGACGACCGGATCGGGATTGCGATCCTCACCATCAGCGACAGCCGCGACGAGGAGGGCGACACGTCGGGGAAGTATCTGGCGCGGGCGGTCGAGGAAGCCGGGCACCGGCTCGGCGGCCGATCGATCGTTCGCGACGATGTGGATGCGATCCGCGACGCGGTCCTGGCCTGGGCCGGCGACGGAGCGATCGACGTGATCATCTCCACCGGCGGGACGGGGCTGACGGGACGAGACGTGACCCCCGAGGCGCTGCTCCCCCTGTTCGATAAGGTGATCGACGGCTTCGCACCGGTCTGGCACCGGGTCAGCTACGAGAGCATCGGCCTTTCGACCATGCAGTCGCGCGCTTGTGCGGGGATCGTCGGCGAGACGTTCGTCTTCTGCCTGCCGGGCTCCAATGGCGCCGTTCGTGATGGGTGGACCAAGGTGATCGCGCCCCAGCTCGACCGGTCGACGCGGCCTTGCAACTTCGTCGAGATCATGCCGAGGCTGGCCGAGCGATGAGCGAACTCACCCATGTCGGTCCGGACGGGACCATCCGGATGGTTGACGTCGCTTCCAAGCCTGAAACGGTGCGCGTCGCCGAGGCGCACGGGCGGGTCCGGATGAACGGTGCGACGCTCGACAAGATCGTGTCCGGCGGATCTCCGAAGGGCGACGTGCTGCGCACTGCCGAGCAGGCCGGGATCATGGCGGCGAAGCGCACCGGCGAGCTCATCCCATTATGCCATCCGCTTCCGCTCACCGGCGTCTGGGTGACCGCCACCGCCAACCCCGGCCTTCCCGGCATCGAAGTCCGGGCGACGGCGAAGACCGTCGGGCGCACAGGCGTCGAGATGGAGGCGCTGACCGCCGTAAGCATTGCCTGCCTCACCATCTACGACATGGCGAAGGCGATCGACCGCGACCTCGTGATCGAAGGGGTCGAGCTGACTGCAAAGTCGGGCGGGCGTTCAGGCGACTGGCGCAAGGCTTGAGCCTGATCACGCTCGACGAAGCGCGGGCACTGCTCCTGTCGGGCCTCCCGGCGCTCGGGTCCGAACGCGTGCTCCTCGACGACGCCCTCGGCCGCACCCTCGCCGAGCCGGTGATCGCTTCGCACACCCAGCCGTCCGAGCCCCGGTCGACCATGGACGGAATCGCCGTCCCCGACCCGGAACCGGGCGTAGGTGCCGGGTGGGCGATCGTGGGCGAGGTGCCGGCCGGCAGTTCGGGGAGCCCTTCGCTTGTTTGCGGCGAATGCGTCCGGATCGCGACCGGGGCCGTGGTTCCGGAGGGCGCGGTCCGGGTCATACCCCAGGAGATCGTCGATTTCTCGGACGGCCGCGCACGACTCGCCGCTCCGGTGGGAGACACATGCTTCATCCGGGGGGCGGGAGCCGATTTCGCAGCCGGCGACCGGTTGCTCGAGGCGGGCACGAGGCTTGCGCCGGGCGCGATCGGCCTCCTTGCTTCGGCGAACCGCGCGTCGATCGAAGCAGTGCTCGAACCGCGCGTCGCGATTTGCACGTCGGGTGACGAACTGGTCGTTCCCGGCTCGGCGCTCGGCGCTGGCCAATCGGTCGACAGCGCAAGCCATGCGCTCGCGGCGCTGCTCCGCCGCTGGGGCTGCAAACCCGACGTCCGGCCGATCCTGCCCGACGATCTCGAAGCCACCATATCCGAGCTCGGAGGGATCCTTCCGAGCTACGACCTATTGCTGTGCATCGGCGGCGCTTCGGTCGGAAAGCGCGACCTGATGCGGCCGGCGGCGGCAGCGATCGGCGGCCGGTTGCTGTTCGAGCGAATCGCCGTTCAACCCGGGAAACCATGCTGGCATGCGCGAACGGAAGCGTCGGGCCTCATCCTCGGGCTTCCGGGCAATCCATCCTCCGCCTTCGTTTGTGCGCACCTTCTCTTGTTGCCGCTGGTCGACAGGCTGATGAACCGGGCGCCGACCGTCGCGATGCGTCCCGCCCGTTCGGCATGCGCGCTCCCGCCCAACGGCGAGCGCGAGCAATATCTTCGAGCCGGCGCATCGTATGATCCCGAAGGGCGCCTCCTGGCATTAGCGCTTGCGGATCAGGACAGCGGACTCCAGGCGGCCCTTGCACGTGCGCAGCTGCTCATTCGAAGGCTGCCGCGCGCGATCGCGCTGGCGGCCGGTGAAACGGTCGAGGTGCTGGAACTTTCATGCGCATGATACCGCGCTGATCGCGGCCCACGTTGGCGAGATCTACAGCGTCGGCGTCCGTCCTTCCGCGAGCAGCTCGCATGGCGCGCTCGGACCGACGAAGCTTGTCACCGAGGCGGAGGGCGCTGGGACGCGGCTAATTCGACAATTCGCACGACGTGGCAACGCTCTTTTCCTTGACGCCTGGAGCCGTTGCAGCCGCCATCGGGGGATAGCGGCTGCGCCGCTCGGTTACCATTCACCAACTTGCAGTCAGCCCGTCTAATTTCGCCAATGTGGTTAGATCGTTTAATTCCAACATGTTGGCGGATGAAGCTTCTGGATTAAGAGAAGCCCGTCCATCACTGCACGGCTTTGCCGGGCTCCCGGCGAAGTCTCCTTTCGTCCGGACCGACACGGTGGCAGCTCGACGACCGGTTCGCCGATCGCGGCGCAAGGGCAAGCGCTTGGACAGCGCGAACACGAGGACCTGGCGAAAGGCGCTGAAGAAGGCGGGCATCGAGGACTTCCGCTGGCACGATCCGAGGCGCACCTAGGCAACCTGGCTGAGGCGGGCGGGCGTCCCGACCTGCAGGAACTTGGAGGACTGAAGAGCGAGACGATGGTGCGCGTTATGCGCACCTCAACGTCAAGCATCTCCAAGCCTATGCCGACCGGCTTATTATGCCGGACACAGCGGCGAAATCGGCAAAGCGTTTGGAGCGTCAGGAAGAGGCCGAGCACAAAAGTGGACACAGCGGAGGCCGTCTGAGGTTCCGACTCGTCGTAACTAACTGAACTAAGTCATTGAAAAGAAAATGGTGGACGCACTAGGGCTCGAACCTAGGACCCGCTGATTAAGAGTCAGCTGCTCTACCAACTGAGCTATGCGTCCACTGCCGTGAGGCTCCGGCGCTTGGTTTCGCCCTGAGCGGCGGCGCCGGTAGCATGGGCTTAGGTGGGGCGCA
>DASQYQ010000080.1:0-3261 GCA_035639115.1 Sphingomicrobium sp.
TGCTCGATCATCCTAGTGATCGCGGGCTCGACCTCGGCCGGCGGCTGCATGGATCTCTATGCCGAGCTGGTGAAGTCCAACATGGTCGACGCGATCGTCGCGACCGGCGCCTCGATCGTCGACATGGATTTCTTCGAAGCGCTTGGTCACAAGCACTACCAAGCCAATGAAATTCCTGACGATGATACTTTGCGCTCGCTCTACATCGATCGTATCTACGACACGTACATCGACGAAGAGCAGCTTCAGGACTGCGATCACACGATCGGCAAGATCGCCGACAGCCTCGAGCCACGCGCCTATTCCAGCCGGGCCTTTATCCGCGAGATGGGCAAGTGGCTGAGCGAGGGCAACGCCAAGAAGCAGGGCAGCCTCGTCCAGCTCGCTTACGAGCACGACGTGCCGATCTTCTGCCCGGCGTTCGTCGACAGCTCCGCCGGCTTTGGCCTCGTTAAGCACCAGGTCGACGCGATGAGGCGCGGCGGCCATTACCTGGTGCTCGACGCGATCGCTGACTTCCGCGAGCTCACCGACATCAAGATCAAGGCAGGCACTACCGGCCTCCTGATGATCGGTGGAGGCGTTCCGAAAAACTTCACGCAAGACACTGTGGTTTGTGCGGAAATCCTCGGCCACGACGATGTCGAGGTGCATAAATACGCAGTACAGATCACCGTCGCCGACGTCCGCGACGGCGCTTGCTCATCGTCGACCCTTCAGGAGGCGGCGAGCTGGGGCAAGGTCTCGACGGCGATGGAGCAGATGGTTTTCGCCGAGGCGACCAGCGTTCTTCCGCTCCTCGCCAGCGACGCCTGGCACCGCGGCGCCTGGCGCAACCGCGAGAAGCGGCGCTTCGCGAAGCTGTTCGACTAAACGGTTGCGAGCAGGGGAGCTTGGGCTCCCCTCGCTTTCCTGCCCGTCTCTTCGAGCATCAGGACTCCGATCATTCCGATCCCGATCGCCGCCGTCATGTAGAATGCCGGGGCGATCGCACTTCCAGTCTTGTTGGTCAGCAGCTGCTCGATGAACTGCGCGCTTCCACCAAACACTGCGATCGACACCGCGTAGACCGTTCCAAGCGCTCCGGCCCTGATCCGTGACGGAAGCGCTTCGGTGAACAGAGTGACTGACGGCGGAGTAATCAGACCCATCAACATGGCCAGAAGGACTGTCATCGAGAACAGAGCCGCCGCGTTCCGGAAGTGAACCATAGCGACAAAGGCTGGAATGCCCGCCAGGAAAAGGCCAATCCAGGCGACGAGTGCGATCGGCTTGCGGCCATAGCGGTCGGAAATCCAGCCGGACACCAAGTTGAAGCTCGTCATCGTGACTCCGAGTAGCACCGTGGAGACGAACGCCGTCCTGGAATCCATTCCCAGCGACTTCTGCGCGAAGGTGGTGATGTAATCGACCGTGTAGGTTCCGATCGTCGCCCCTGAGAGCAGCAGCAGACCCGCCACCGCGATGACCACCATTCTACGGCCGCCGGGACGGATTGCGGCCTGTTCGTCGCCATGGACCAGCGTTTCGCTGAGCTTCCGCCGGATGGCGATCGTGAACGGGACGATCAATGCCCCAACCAGGAATGCTGCTCGCCAGCCCCAGGCAAGCAGCGCGTCGCGACTGAGCGTGTACGACAGCAGCAGCCCGACCGCACCTGCAATGAGGATTGAGAAATTCTGCGTCGCGAATTGTAGCGAAACATAGAAGCCGCGCCGGTGCGGTGGGGCTGCCTCGACCAGGAAGGCGGTGTTCGGGCCGACCTCGCCGCCGAGCGCGAACCCCTGAAGCATTCGGAACAGCACCGCCAGCACCGGCGCCGCCATTCCGATCATCGCATAGGAAGGCGTCAGCGACAGGCCGACGATCGCAATTCCCATCATCGAGAAGGAAAGGATCATCGCCGGCTTGCGGCCGCGGCGGTCTGCGAAACGGCCGATGATCAGACCGCCGAGCGGCCTGGTGACGAAGCCGACTCCGAAGGTCGCGAGCGACAGCAACAGCTTGGCGTCGCCGCTTCCTGGAAACAGCGCCTCGCCGATCTGGACGGCGAAGAAGGTGTAGGTCAGGAAGTCGTAGAACTCCAGCGCGTTGCCCGCGGCGACGGCAGCGACCTGGCCCTTGCTGAGCGTCGGCTTTTCGGCGGCGTTCATGGCTCCCCTGCTCCTTGGGCACGGGTCCCACATCGGAAGCCGGGGTACAAGGCGTTCGACCAAAATGCCCCTAGCCTCTGCGAATGGCGCAGGGACTCTTGCCGGATGGCGTGCACGCCCTAAACCTGACCGTGATTTCCAGACATTGCAGGATGAAAATGCGCCGTCTTCTCACACCGATTTCCGTTGCCGCCATGCTCGCCTTCAGCGCCGCTCCCGCGCTTGCCGACGACGCCCCTGCCAAGGGCGATGATGCCAAAGAGAAGATCGAGCTCCCGCCAATGTCGGAAGACAAGTCGGTCGAGCAGGTCATCAATGTCGACGGGCATGCGCTTCGCTACAAGGCGAGCGTCGGGCACATCGACGTGCACAACGACAAAGGCAAGACCATCGGCCAGGTGGTCTACACCGCCTATACGGTAGCCGGCGCCCGCTACGCCCGTCCCGTGACGTTCGCGTTCAACGGCGGACCCGGCGCCTCTTCGGTCTTCCTCAACATGGGCGCGATCGGCCCCAAACATGTCAGCTTCGGGGTCCAGGGCGACAGCCCCTCCGACCCCGCCGTCTTGCGTGACAATCCCAACACCTGGCTCGGCTTCACCGACCTCGTCTTCATCGACCCGATCGGCACCGGCTTCTCGCGCAGCCTGGAGGAGCCGGAAGCGACCGCCAAGGATTTCTATGACGCCAAGACGGACATCCAGTATCTCAGCCGCGTCGTATACGATTGGCTGGTCAAGAACGGCCGCCTCACCAGCAACAAATATCTGATCGGCGAGAGCTACGGCGGCTTCCGCGTACCCAAGCTCGCTTATTACCTGCAGAGCCGGATGGGCGTGGGTGTCTCCGGAATGGTGATGGTGTCGCCTTATCTCGACCCTGCCGCCACGGGTGAAGAGACGGCGCTGTCGCCGCTTCCGTGGATGATCGACCTCCCAGCCATGGCCGCCGGCCACTTCGAGCGCGAAGGCGGGATCAACCCGAAGCAAATGGCCGAGGTCGAGAATTACACCCGGACCCAGTTCGTCACCGACTTCCTCGCGGGCACCCAGAACAAGGAAGCGACGGATCGCCTGTCCGCCCGCGTTGCTGATTACACGGGCCTCGA
>DASQYQ010000081.1:0-6087 GCA_035639115.1 Sphingomicrobium sp.
GCCGGGGTCGAGCGCGCGAGCCAGGTGATTCGCAGCGGCGCGGCGAAGCAGAAACTGGAGGAGTTCGTCGGCTTCACCCGGAAGCTGAAGAGCGCTTGACGATTCTCGACCGTATCGTGGCCGTAAAGCGCGCCGAGGTGGCGCAGGCGCGCGAGCGCGTTTCGCTGGCGGAGCTCGAAGCCCGCGTCCGCTTTGCCGGGGCACCGCGAGACTTCGTCTCTGCGCTGCGCGCGGCGAAGCCGGCGGTGATCGCCGAAATCAAGAAGGCCAGTCCTTCGCGGGGAGTGCTGCGCACCGACTTCCGTCCGGCGGCGATCGCGCGCAGCTACGAAAAGGCCGGGGCGGCCTGCCTTTCGGTGCTGACCGATCGCCAGTTCTTCCAGGGCGCGAACGAAGATCTGCAAGCCGCCCGCGCCGCCTGCGCGCTTCCGGTCCTGCGCAAGGACTTCGTGATAGACCCCTACCAGGTGTTCGAATCGCGAGCCATCGGCGCGGACTGCATCCTGCTGATCGCCGCCTGCGTCCCAGCCCCGGAAATGGTCGAGCTGGAAGCGATCGCGCGGCAGCTCGGCATGGCGGTCCTCGTCGAGGTACACGACGCGGTGGAGCTTCGGGTGGCGCTGACCCTCAAGACCCCGCTGATCGGCATCAACAATCGCAATCTGAAGACGTTCGAGACGCGGCTGGAGACGACGCTCGAGCTTCTTCCCGGCTTGCCGCCCGGGCGGCTGGCCGTTACGGAGAGCGGAATCCTTGCCACGGGCGACGTGAAGCGCATGACCGCGGCCGGGGTAACCGCCTTCCTCGTTGGGGAGGCCTTTATGCGGGCCGCCGACCCTGGCCGCGCCTTAAACGAGCTTTTTCGCCCAGGGCCTTGACATTTCTGGGGAAACCGGTTGTCGCGGAAACGCAACACCTGCCCCATTTCCCCTAGGTAATTCCGACTCCAGCCTTGCCCGGCCCCACAGGGCGTGGCGAGAATCGTCGCTGACTTCTCGATTTGAGAGGTGTGCCGCGCGGTTTCGGCCGCTCGGCGGACGAACTAACCACTAACCCTGGGGGAGTTTCGATGAACAAGAAGCTTTTAGCAGTCGCGGTAGTGGGGGCGCTGGCCTCGCCCGCCGCTTTCGCACAAGGTACGCCGACCACGCTGTACGGCATCTTCGACATGGGCTATCAGAACGCGAGCGGCGAGGGCAACGCAAACAAGAACTTCGTGCAGCAAGGCATGCGCGACCCGTCGCGTTTTGGAATCAAGGGTAGCGAAGACCTCGAAGCGGGCATTTATGCGATGTACGGCTTCGAGTTCAACATGCTCCTCGACACCGGCAGCCCGACGGATATCAGCCGTCTCGCGTTCGTCGGCCTGGGCAGCAAGCAGTGGGGCGAGCTAACCCTCGGCCGTCAGTACACGCATCTGTTCCACACCTTTGCCGTAGGATCGGCGCACGCCTATGGGACGTTCAGCTCGGCGTTCGGTCTGACGCCAACGACGACCCGCTCGAGCAACGCTATCAAGTACTCTAGCCCGGTGTTCAACGGCTTTAGCATCGGCGCACTCTGGGCGCCGTCGTCCGCCTCGCCGCCTGACGCGGCAGGTGTGCAAGAGCCGCACAACGCGACAGACAAGTCGAACTATTACGACGCAGCGATCCGCTGGACGCCAGGACCGTTCGGCGCCGCAGCTGCCTTCGGCAAAAACAAGATCGAGACGGGCGCCGGAGTGGCGAGCGAATCGAAGATCTCCTCGCTCTCCGCGAACTGGGACAACAAGGCGTTCGGCATCTACGGCAACTACACCACCCAGAAGAACGACGCGCTCGGGACCGAAATTGCCAACTGGAAGGGCTATAGCTTGAGCGGCGTAGCTCGATTCGCCGGTCGGCACGAGCTCTACCTCATGGGCAGCAAGCTGAAGAACGACAAGATCACCAACATGGAAGCGACCACGTATGGCATCACGTATGAAAACGTGATGTCCAAGCGTACGCGCCTCTACGTTGGCTATGGCGCGACGAAGAACAAGGATGCGGCTGCCTTCGCGCCGACGGCTTATGCTTTTGCCACGGCGGGCACGGAGGTCACGCCTGGCGGAGCAACAGCCAACAACACCGCGCTCGCGCCGGGTAAGGATCCGAAGGCGTTCCAAGTCGGTATCTCGCACTCGTTCTAAGCAGAGCTTCTTGCAGTAGAAAACGGGCGCTTCGGCGCCCGTTTTTTTTTGCTACCCTGACCGGCGTGGACAGGCTGATTCACGAGTTTGACCGGGCGCTGCGGGCGATCGCGGGCGTGGCGAACGCTGCGCGTCGGTCGCCGGCGGAGGAGAGGGCGGAAGCATCGCTCGACGACAAGGAGCGAGCGCACGCGGCGGCGTTGATGCGGGTCAATCATGTGGGAGAAATTTGCGCCCAGGCGCTCTATCAGGGGCAGGCGCTGACGGCGCGAAACCCCAGGGCGAGGCAAGCGCTGGAGGAGGCGGCTCGCGAAGAAGAGGACCATCTCGCCTGGAGCGCGGCGCGCATCCGGGAGCTCGGCGGCCGGCCGAGCCTGCTCAATCCGCTTTGGTACGCGGGCTCGCTCGCCATCGGCGCGGTTGCCGGGGCGCTCGGCGATCGCTGGAACCTCGCTTTCCTAGCGGAGACCGAGCATCAGGTGGAGGAGCACCTCACCGGCCACCTCGGCGCACTTCCCGCCAAGGATGAGCGTACGCGTGCGGTGGTGGAGGCGATGCGCCGCGATGAAGCGAAGCATCGCGCGAGCGCGCTTCGGCTCGGCGCCGCTGAGCTGCCGGAAGCGGCGAAGGCGGCGATGCGGCTCGCTTCGAAAGTAATGACCAGCGTCGCCTATCGCGTCTAGCTAGTCTTCGACGATTTCGTAGTCGGTCGTGATCGCGGCGGTCTTGGCGAGCATGATCGACGCGGAACAGTATTTCTCGTGCGAGAGGCGGATGGCGTGCTCGACCAGGTTGCGCTTCAGTGCCCGGCCGCGCAGGACGAAATGCATGTGGATCTTGGTGAATACCTTGGGATCGACCGGGGCGCGCTCCGACTTGACCTCGACCTCGCAGCCGCGGACGTCCTGGCCGCTCTTTTTGAGGATGACGACCACGTCGTAGGCGGTGCAGCCGCCGGTGCCGACTAGGACGATCTCCATTGGCCGCGGCGCGAGATTGCGCCCGCCGCCATCGGGCGCGCCGTCCATCGCGACGAGGTGATTGCTGCCCGTCTCGGCGAGGAACGACATGCCCTCTCCAGTCCAGCGTACTTTGCATTCCATCGAGGGTCCTTTTTGTGTAAAATCCGCGGCTTTTCACAGTTTCGCGCATGAAAACCTATACGGCAAAGGCGGGGGAAGTCGAGCAGGGCTGGTACGTCGTGGACGCGCAGAACAAGATCCTCGGCCGCCTCGCCGTGCAGATCGCGGCGCGCCTGCGCGGCAAGCACAAGCCGCAGTACACGCCGCACGTCGACACCGGGGACTACATCGTGGTCGTCAATGCCGCCAAGCTCCGCGTCACGGGCCGCAAGGCCGAGCGCAAGGTTTACTACCGGCACAGCGGCTTCCCCGGAGGGCTGCGCGAGACCAATTTCGCCAAGCTGCAGGCTTCGCATCCGGAGCGTGTGCTGCAGAAGGCGGTGAAAGGGATGCTCCCCAAAGGACCGCTCGGCTATGCCATGCTGCGCAAGCTGAAGGTTTACGCAGGCGGCACGCATCCGCACTCGGCGCAGCAGCCCAAAGCACTGGAGATCTAGCAGATGGTCGGTGACTACTATTACGGCACCGGACGGCGCAAGAGCGCCGTGGCACGTGTCTTCCTGAAGCCCGGCAAGGGCGGATTCGTGGTGAACGGCAAGCCGGTCGACCAGTTCTTCGGTCGCGAGACGGGGCGCATGGTCGTGCGGCAGCCCCTCGATCTGACGAAAAACCTCGCGACTTTCGACATCCTGGTGAACGTGTATGGCGGCGGCGAGAGTGGCCAGGCTGGTGCAGTTCGTCACGGTATCTCCCGTGCGCTCATCGAGTATGATGCAGGACTGAAAAGCGCTCTCAGCGCGGCGGGCCTGGTGACCCGCGATGCACGCGAGGTGGAGCGAAAGAAGGTCGGCCTGCACAAGGCAAGGCGGCGCAAGCAGTACTCGAAACGTTGACCGTCGACAGAGCTTGCGCGAAGCGAGAGCCGCCTCCGGGCGGCTTTCTCGTTTCTGGAGCCGGGAGATGATCGAGACGGGTATGGCATGAAGGGCGAACTCTCGGGAAGCTGGCGTAAAGTCAGGCAACGCTTCGGCATCGCCGCGCCGCGCGTTGCGGTGCATTCACCCATTCCCTGGTACCTGCGCTGGCTTGGCATCGCTCTGCTCCTGGGGCTTTCAGCGGCGAGTGCGGCGTGGATGTATGACGCGGGTCGGCGCTTCGCTGGGTTCGACCGCAGCGAGGTCGAGACCGAGCTAACGAGCGTCAAGCGAGAGCTTTTGGACGCGCAGGCCGAGCTGGAGAAGCTGCGCGCCGTGGCCAATGCCGGCAACAGCCGGCTCGCCATCGAACGCACCGCGCAGGAGAAGCTGGCGCAGCAGATCAGGGCGCTCGAGGACGACAATGCGCGGCTGCGGGAAGAGCTCGGCACGCTCGATAGCATGCTGTCCTCCGACGCCCGCGCCGGGACGGCGCTGTCGATCTACCGTTTCAAGGTCGAGCCGGATGTCCTTCCCGGGGAGTACCGCTACCACCTGCTGCTCGTTACACCCCGCGCGCGTGCCGAGCGGGAGTTCAATGGTCGCCTCGAGCTGGTCGTCAATCTGACGGAGGATCGGCGAAATGCTATGATGATCTTTCCGGAGGCAGCTGACGGCGGGGCGTCTGCTTTCCGGTTGTCGTTCAAGTACTTCCGCCGGGTTGAGGGCACTTTCCGCGTCAACCCCAAGGCGAAAGTGGACAATGTGCAGGCCCGGATCTACGAGACCGGGTCCAAGGAGCCGCGCGCGACGAGCGCGGTGAGCATGTAAGGGGAAGGGAGAAGAAATGTTCAACAAGACGAGCAAGCCCCAGAATCGGATAGACAGCCTTATCGGCACCAGCACCCGTATCGAAGGCAATGTCATCTTCAGCGGAGGGCTGCGGGTCGACGGAATGGTGCGCGGCAACGTAGCCGCCGTAGCCGACCAGCCGAGCACCCTGATGGTGTCCGCGGACGCGCGTATCGATGGGGAAGTGCAGGCGGCCCATATCGTGGTCAACGGCACGATAAACGGCCCGGTCCATGCCACGGAAACCCTCGAACTCCAGGTCGGCTCGCGGGTCAAAGGGGACGTGTATTACAAGACCATCGAGATCCATCAGGGAGCGGTGGTCGAAGGCCGTCTGGTCTACCAAGCGGCGGAAATGAAGGGCGTCGAGCTCAAGCTCGCGTCGAGCAGTTAAAAGGAGTAAGCCATGAACGCAGTTACCGAGATGCCGTCCCCCCTGGTGTTCAGCGACAGCGCGGCGAACAAGGTCAAGCAGCTGATCGAGGAAGAGGGCAATCCCGAGCTCAAGCTGCGGGTATTCGTCACGGGCGGCGGCTGCTCGGGCTTCCAGTACGGCTTCACTTTCGACGAGATCAAGAACGAGGACGATGCCGTGATGGAGAAGAACGGCGTAATGCTCCTCATCGATCCGATGAGCTATCAGTACCTGGTGGGCGCCGAGATCGACTACCAGGAAGGCCTCGAGGGCGCCCAGTTCGTCATCAAGAACCCCAACGCGCAGAGCACCTGCGGTTGCGGGTCGTCCTTCTCGGTCTAGACCGCCTCCTCCGGCAGTTCTACTCGTCCAGCAGCGCCAGGTTCGCGTTCGCCGCGAGGTCGAGTTGCGCGACGAGCGGCTCGGCGAGCGCCCGGAAGGCCGGCAGTTGTTGCGCCGGAACCGGCTGCGCAGCCGGCATGGCGAGCGAGGCCGGATTTCGGGCCTGGCCAGCAATGCGGAATTCGTAGTGCAGATGAGGGCCGGTCGCCCAGCCCGTCTGCCCGACCAGGCCGATCGTGTCGTTCTGAGCGACCCGAGCGCCGCGGCGCACCGCGATTCGGCTCAAATGCCCGTAGACCGTGGAGTACT
>DASQYQ010000082.1:0-2374 GCA_035639115.1 Sphingomicrobium sp.
ATCGATACGCGCACCTATATGCCGCGCCTCCAGCGCCCTGCAGTGGGCGCTCTTCTGGATTTGGGGCGGAGTAGCTCAGCTGGTTAGAGCAGCGGAATCATAATCCGCGTGTCGGGGGTTCAAGTCCCTCCTCCGCTACCAAACTGCTAGATTAAATTGGGAAAGACATCCGGCGGCACACTCGCGCCGCACTTCGATAGCTGTTAAATTGCTGATCGCGCCAGCTGCAGGAGCGGACCATGGATCCGGTCGCCGAAGCCGAAGCGCCTTATTCTCCGACGTGGTGGAAAGCGCTCAGTGGCGAGCAACTCCAACAGATGGTTAGGGCTGGACTTGCCGCCGGGGACCACGGCGCGGAAGCAATTCGCGAGCTGGAACGACGCGCCCGGGAGCACGCCGCCGCTCAGGAGCGTCGTGAGGAGCTGGAGGTCGTTCACAAGGAAGACCGCCGCCTTCAAATTCTTGCGGTGGTCCTCATCGCCTTGATCGTCGCCGTCGGGATAGTGTTGCTTATCCGGTAACGGTGAACGCCTCCGCAAGATCGGCAATCAGATCGTCCGAATCTTCGAGTCCGATATGCAGCCGGATCAGACTCGGCGCCGGCGGCTCTGTGACGGTGCGATGCGGATTCACCGGCATGGCGAGGCTCTCATACCCGCCCCAGCTGAAGCCGACGCCGAATAGCTGAAGCCGGTCCACGAAGGCCTCGCGTTCCGCGGCGCCGGCGCCTTTGAGCTCGAACGAAAACAGCCCAGACGATCCGTTGAAGTCACGTTTCCAGAATTGGTGTCCCGGACAGTCCGTGAGGGCAGGGTGCAGGACCCGCCCGACCCGCGGCTGATTTTTCAGCCATTCCGCCACCTTCAGCGCGCTCTCTTCATGCTGCTTCAGCCGGACGGCCATCGTTCGGAGCCCTCGCGAGCCGAGCCATGCATCGTCGGGTGAAACGCTCTGGCCGAGATCCCAGCTGGTGTGTTGAAGCCGCTCGTAATGCTCGCTCGTGGCAGTGGCCGCGCCGAGCATGACGTCGGCATGGCCGCCGACATATTTGGTCGCGGCGAGGACACCGATGTCGACGCCAGCGGCAATAGCCGGGAAGAGCAGGGGGGTCGCCCACGTGTTGTCGAGCAATGTGACGATACCGCGATCGCGAGCGACCGCGCAGATGCCCGGCACGTCCTGGACTTCCATCGTCAGCGAACCCGGACTTTCGAGCAGGATCGCCCGCGTCTTTCCTTGGACGATCTCCCCGATGCGGCTGCCGACGAGTGGATCGTAATAGCGCGTCGTGACTCCGTAGCGCCTGAGGAAGGTGTCGCAGAATTTTCGAGTCGGGCCGTAGACATTGTCCGGCACCAGCAAATCGTCACCGGGCGCAAGGACGGCGAGCAGCGGAACCGTAATGGCGGCCAGTCCGGAGCAATAGAGCGCCGTGCCGGCTGCGCCGGGTTCAAGCTCGGTCAGCGCTTCGGCGAGTGACCATTGAGTCGCAGTGCCCTGCAGCCCGTAACGATATTCGCCTAATCCAGGGCGGCTGCCCTGCAGGTCGGCGACCGTGTCGAACAGGATGGTCGAGGCGCGCTCGACCGGCGGGTTGACGAGGCGGCCGCGCCACTGCTTGCGCCTGCCGCCTTCAACGAGCTTAGTCCGCGGACGGTGCGCCTCATCATGCATCGGGCTTGCTTATGCGAAGCCCGCTGCCGCTGCCAAACCGAAAAGGCTGACTGGAGGTTTTAGCCGCGCTTGCGGCCGAACAGTCCGATCAGGCCCACGAGACCGAGCACGCCCCACGGGAAGGTCTTATGCCCGGTATCGGTTCCGGTAGGACCGCCGAGCTGGTCGGACGGCTGCGCCGTTCCCTGCGTTCCTGCCGGGTTGTTGTCGGTGGGCTGAGCAGCGACCGTGTTGCCAGCCGCCATGGCGTTCATATCGGTCGCCGTCGCGGTGTTCGCCGACGCCGCAGCGGCATTGTTGGTCGTGTCGGCGGTGTTCTGAGCCGCGGCCGGAGCGGCAATCAGCAGCGCAGCGCCAATCAAAAGTGGCGTTTTCGTCCCCATTCGTACGCTCCCTCGTCTATTTGAATTCTGAAGTGTCTTCGGTGTAGCCGTCGTTGTCGCTCGAGCGCCAAAGTCCGACGACGCCGAGCACGCCGGCAAGGCCAAGCAGGTTCCAGAGCGGAGCATTGTCGTCGCTCGAATCCTGCTTGGTCGCGGTCGACTGGTCATCGTCGCGCTGGGCTACGGCCGGTCCGGCCATCACCATTGTGAAGAGCAGTGCGGTCATCATGCGCCTACGCATGCTGGTCTCCCTGACTTGCGTGTGATTGTACGCGCAGCGGCCAATACTCGACCGATGCGCATGTGCCTAGAGCGAG
>DASQYQ010000083.1:0-2306 GCA_035639115.1 Sphingomicrobium sp.
TTCAAGAACCGCCCCGACGTCCTGCGCAAAGTGGTTGCTCGGCTTGGCACGCATCGGCGTCGCCTCAACTTCTGCTACGAAGCCGGTCCTTGTGGATATGGACTTCACCGTTTGCTGACCGGGTTGGGGCACGACTGCGTCGTGGTGGCACCATCGCTGATTCCGATGAAGGTTGGCGACCGGGTCAAGACCGATCGCCGTGACGCTTTGATGCTGGCGAAGCTGCATCGCGCCGGCGAACTGACGCCGATCTGGATACCCGACGCTGCCCATGAAGCGATGCGCGATCTGGTGCGCGCGCGGGCGACAGCGGTGCGAGCGCTGTCGAAGGCGCGGCAACATCTGCAAGGCTTTCTGCTGCGTCACGACCGGATTTACCACGGGGCACGCGCCTGGACCCTGGCATATCGACGCTGGCTCACCACGGTGCGCTTTGATCATCCGGCGCAGCAGATCGTGCTGCAGGACTATATCCATGCTGTCGAGGATGCCGAATCCAGGCGCGACCGGCTGACGCGGCAGATCGAAGAGCTGCTGCCGAGCTGGTCGATGGCGCCGGTCGCCGCGGCGCTCCAAGCGATGCGCGGAGTCGCTCTCGTCGCCGCGGTTACGGTGGTGGCCGAAGTCGGTGACTTTCGCCGCTTCACCAATGCTCGCCAGCTGATGGGCTATCTCGGCTTGGTGCCGAGCGAACACTCGTCCGGAAGCACCGTCCGGCGTGCCGGAATTACCAAGGCAGGCAATGCACTTGCGCGTCGCGTCCTGATCGAGGGCGCCTGGACTTATCGCATGTCGGCCCGCGTCAGTCGGAAACTTCACGATCGCCTCGAGCCACTATCCGCGGCGATCAGGGACATCGCCTGGAAAGCGCAGGTCCGGTTGTGCGCGCGATATCGGCGCCTCGCTGCAATCGGTAAGCCGAAGGTCGTGGTCACCACCGCGATCGCCCGCGAGATGGTCGGCTTCATCTGGGCGATCGCCCGCGTTGCGCAGCCCGAGCTCATCTGACCAGGCCACCGAAACTAAACCAACGAAAAAAGGAGATCGGTTAATATCCGGGTGCACATTGCTGGAGGCAGGACCACGGTGGGGAACCCTCGTGCCCTGTTATGAGCCGGTCCCCGGACCGATGCTCGACTCTAGAGCGAGGCAGCCCCGAGACGGAACCACGGTCATGCGGTACCCAATCCGCGCATGAGAGCTTGTTCAACCGGCGTCTTCGGGTCTTGTCTCCTGCTGTGCGCACCAACGATCCGGCGCAGTCCGCGGCGGCGGAGTAAAAAACTGCGCGCCGCACCTTGAAAGCGAACATGAGAGCAGGCTGTTGAAGAAGTAGGTCGCGGTTTGGCTGATTGAGTGATTCACTTTCTCCGAAGCGATTCGGAGGTCGGGCGATGCGGGGTGGGGATGAGCAGACTGGCGAGCTTTTCAGCTACGTCAATCTTGAGAAGCGGGTTCGGTCGGATCATCCCCTGAGAGCGATCAGAGGACTTGTGAACGAGGCGCTGGTCGCGCTGGAGCAGGAGTTCGCGGCGCTTTATGCGCCGATCGGGCGGCCGTCAATCCCACCGGAGAAGCTGTTGCGAGCGATGCTCCTGCAAGCCTTCTATTCAATTCGCTCGGAGCGGCAATTGATGGAGCGGCTGGAGTTCGATCTGCTGTTCCGCTGGTTCGTGGGCATCGGCGTCGACGACACGGCATGGGATCACTCAGTTTTTTCCAAGAACCGTGAGCGCCTGTTGGAAGGCGACATCGCAGCCAAGCTATTGAGCACAGTTCTTGCACATCCGCGAGTGAAGCGGCTTCTGAGCACCGAGCATTTTTCCGTCGACGGCACGTTGATCGAAGCCTGGGCGTCGATGAAGAGCTTCAAGCCGAAGGGTGGGGCGGACGAACCGCCCGCGGACGGGAACGGTCGGAACCGGGAGGCCGATTTTCACGGCGAGAAGCGCTCGAACGACACCCACGCCTCGACTACCGATCCAGAGGCGAGGCTCTATCGCAAAGGGCCTGGCAAAGAGGCCAAACTCTGCTTCATGGGGCATGCCCTGATGGAGAACCGCAACGGACTGGTGGTCGACACTTGTTTGACGCCAGCCGATGGGCACGCCGAGCGCGTCGCAGCGCTACACATGATCGAGCCGCACGCCGATCGGCCGCAGGCGATCACGCTGGGGGCCGACAAGGCCTATGACGCCGAGGATTTCGTCAACGAATTGCGCTCGATGAAGGTGACGCCGCATGTGGCACAGAATACGAGCGGGCGCTCGTCGGCGATCGATGGCCGCACGACGCGCCATGCCGGC
>DASQYQ010000084.1:0-5561 GCA_035639115.1 Sphingomicrobium sp.
CGGTGGATCGCCGACAGCCGCGACGAGGCGACGGGTGAGCGGCTCGACCAGCTCGAGGACCCGTTCCGCCTCTACCGCTGTCACTCGATTATGAACTGCGCGAACGTGTGCCCGAAGGGCCTTAACCCGGCTAAAGCGATCGCCGAGGAAAAGAAATTGATCGCGGAGCGCGTTGCTTGAGCGACGACGGCCACAGTTTTGAGGCCGCAGCATTGGAAGACGTCGGCACCCCCGCAGGCGCTCGCCCGGACCCTGACTACGAAGGATGGTACAGCTGGGGCGATTTCCCGCGCGGAAGCTTCGCTTCGGCGACCGGGCGGCTGCTGTTCAAGCCGGATGGACAGGGCCGCGCGATATGCCGGATGTTTCCAAGTGAGGCGCATATGAACATGGGCGGCTCGCTCCACGGCGGCTCGGTCATGAGCTTCATCGACATGTCGATGTTCGCCGGCGGCCTGTGCGCCGGAATGGACCGCGGCCATTACGTCACCCTCGACCTCACGACCCACTTTCTCGCGCGCGGCAAACCGGGATCGCCGCTCGATGCCTACGTCGAGCTAGTGAAGCAGACGCGCGGCCATGCCTTCCTCCAGGGCGTCGTCAGGCAGAATGATGAGCCCTGCTACAGCTTCACCGGCACGCTGAAGCGAATCCGCGAGCGCAATGCGCCCGCATGACGGGCCCGGTTCGTGCTGCCTATGACCAACTCATCGCCGCTCACGAGCTGAAGGCTGATCCAGCCCAGGCCCGCGCGGTCGGGGCGCTGGACGGGCTTGCTGCGGCGGTTGGAAACGGAGGCGGCTTCCTTTCACGGCTGTTCGGATCGGATTCGAAGGGTCCCGCGGGCGCTTATCTGTGGGGCGGCGTCGGTCGCGGCAAATCGATGCTGATGGACCTTGCCTTCGAGCATGTGGACGCCGAGCCAAAACGCCGAGTCCACTTTCACGAATTCATGCTCGAAACGCACGGGCGGCTGAGACGAATCCGCGAAAGGCACGACGGAGACCCGATCGAGCCGGTTGCCGAGGAAATCGCTGATGAGGCGAAGCTCCTCTGCTTCGACGAGATGCAGATCACGAACCCGGCAGACGCGATGATCCTGTCGCGCCTCTTCGGCAAGCTCGTCGAGCGCGGCGTGAAGGTGGTCACGACCTCGAACCGGCCGCCGCGCGACCTCTACAAAGGCGGGCTCAACCGTGAACTGTTCGTTCCCTTCATCGAACTGATCGAACGGCGAATGCTGGTGGTCGAAGTCAATGGCCCGACCGATTACCGGCTCGAGCGGTTGACCGGCGTCGAGGTCTGGCATGTACCGAACGGGCCCGAAGCAACGGCAGATCTCTCCCGGGCCTTTTTCCAGCTGACCGACTATCCCGTCGAGGACCGCGCCAAGGTGCCCTCCGAAGACATCGATGTCGGCGGCGGTCGCAAGCTGCACGTCCCCAAGAGTCTCAAGGGTGTCGCGGTCTTCTCGTTCAAGCGGCTTTGCGGAGAGGCTCGCGGCGCCTCGGATTATCTCGCGATCGGACGCAGGTATCACACGATTATCGTCGTCGGGATTCCAGTGATGGGACCGGAGATGCGCAACGAGGCGGCGCGGTTCGTGACGCTCGTCGACGCGCTCTACGAGCACAAAGTCAAACTGCTGGCTTCAGCCGACGCTTATCCTGAAGCTCTCTACCCTGCAGGCGACGGCAGCTTCGAGTTCCGGCGCACGGTCAGTCGCCTCGAGGAGATGCGCAGCGCGGAATATCTCGCTGAAGGTCATGGCGCTGTAACTTGACGCGCGGCGCTCAGTCGGTAGCGTCCCGCAACTCATTCCCCGGGGAGAGGAAATTTCATGCGAATCGCGCTCGGACTTGCGCTTGCCTTCACCGCGACGGCCGCGATTGCGGCGACCGACCCGCGAACGGTTCCGACACAATTGCCGCCGGCATGGCAGGCAAAGACCCGCCAACTGTTCAAGCAAGCGATCGAAATCCCATCGGTGCACAACCGCGGGCAGGTCCCCGCAGTCGCAAAGCTTCTTGCCGACCAGTTCCGCGCCGCCGGGATCCCCGATTCCGACATTCATTTCATGCCCTACGAGGCGCTGCCCGGCGACCAAACCGAAGCGCTCATCGTCCGCTGGCGCTCCCCTCACGCAACCAAGAAGCCGATCCTGGTGCTCGGGCACATGGACGTGGTCGAGGCCAAGCGCTCGGACTGGAAGTACGATCCGTTCGAGTTCCGCGAAGAGGGCGGCTACTTCCTCGGTCGCGGCACCAGCGACATGAAGAACGGCGACGTGGCGACCACCATGGCGGCGGTGAAGCTGATGTCCGAAGGGTTCAAGCCGGACCGCGACATCATCTTCTTCTATAGCGGCGACGAGGAAACGCGCGGAGTCGGCGCGACTCTCGGCTCGACCAAGTGGCGCAACCTTACCGACGCCGAGTTCGGCCTCAACGCCGACGGCGGATGCCCCTCGTACGACGAGCAATTTCGGCCGCTCGGCTGCGGGATCTCGATGGCCGAGAAGACTTTCCAGACCTACTTCCTCACCACGCACAATCCCGGCGGGCACAGCAGCCGCCCGCGGCCCGACAATGCGATCTACGAACTCGCTGACGCGCTGAAGAAGGTTCAGAACTACCGCTTCCAGCCGATGCAGAACGAGGTGAGCCGCGCCTATTTCGAGGAGCGGGCCAAGCAGGAAGGCAATAGCCAGCTCGGGCAGGAGATCCGCGCCTGGCTCGCCAACCCGAACGACGGACAGGCGGCGGATGCAATCGAGGCGAACCCGCTCGAGGTCGGCCTCACCCGCACGCGCTGCGTTGCGACGATGCTGAGCGGCGGCCATGCCGACAATGCGTTGCCGCAGAGCGCGACAGCGACGGTCAACTGCCGAATCTTCCCTGGGGTTCAGCCGCCGGAAGTCCAGGCCGAGCTTCAGAAGCTCGTTGGCCCTGGCGTCGAGGTGAAGCCGGATCCCAATTACATCGGGCAGCCGACTCCCGCCTCACCACTTCGGCCTGACGTCGTCGCCGCAGTCACAAACGCCGTTCACAAGGTGATCGACAAGAACATGGACATCTATCCGGAGATGTCGACCGGCGCGAGCGACGGCTCGTTCTTCCGCGCGCAGGGCATTCCGGTCTACGACATGGACGGCAGCTGGGGCATCTCGCCGATCGACGAACGCGCCCACGGCCTGGACGAGCGCATCCCGGTCCGCGCAATGTACGACGACGTCGTCTACTGGACGCTGATCTTCAAGTCGCTGGCGGGTTAGGCGGCGAGGGTCGCCGCCTTGAGCACTTCCTCAGCGTGCTTGGGGACCTTCACCTTGCGCCACGCCTTCAGCACTCGACCGTCGGCGCCGATGAGGTAGGTCGAGCGCTCCATTCCCATATATTTGCGGCCGTACATCGACTTTTCGACCCAGGTGCCGAACGCGTCGGAGATTTTCCCGTCTTGGTCCGAGGCTAGCGGGACTTCGAGGTCGTACTTGCCGATGAACTTCTCGTGGCTCTTCATCGGGTCGCGCGAGACTCCGATCACCTTGACGCCTGCCTTCTTGAAGTCGGAAGCAAGAGCAGTGAAGTCCTGTGCTTCACGAGTGCAACCCGACGTATCGTCCTTCGGGTAGAAATAGAGCACGAGCGGCTGCCCGGGCGAGGCCAGGTTGACGCTGCTGCCGTCGGTTGAAGTGACCGTAATCGCCGGTGCCTTATCGCCTTCGCTGATCATCGCGAACCCTCTTTGATGTTGTTCCAAAGCTTCGCGATGCTCTGCCGCGCCGCATCGTGCTCGGCAAGAAGGGCGTCCCAGTTCGCCGCGCCGCAGGCTTCTGCGACCAACTGCCAGGTCTCGGGCGTCGGCTTGACGTCCTCCGGGGCGACCAGTCGCATCATCACCAGCATTCTGGATAGCAACTTTAGCGCATCGACAATATTTGCCTGCACTAAATTCTCGGCTGCAAGGGCCTCGAGCGCATTCTCAAGCCGCGTATCGAGCCCGACATGAGTCGTCAGCTGGAGGACGTGAGTCGCGAATTCGAGGTCCACGAGACCGCCCGGCCCGAGCTTGACGTCGAGAGCGCTTTTCGGCGGCTTGTGCCGCTCGATGTCGGCGCGCATCTTCGCCGCGTCGGCGACTAGCTTCGCTCTGTCGCGTGGCATTCGAAGGATCCCATCGATCATCGAAGTCACTTCCGCGCGCACCTCGTCAGAGCCGAACACCGGCCGCGCCCGACACAGGGCCATATGCTCCCAAGTCCATGCCTCGTTGCGCTGGTACTGCTCGAACGCGTCGAGCGAAACGACGAGCATTCCCTTTGCGCCGCCCGGGCGCAGTCGCGTGTCGACATCGTACAGCGGCCCCGCGGCGGTCGGCACGCTGAGCGCAGCCGTAATCCGGCTTGCGAGCCGATTGAAATAATCGTTCGGTCCGAGCGGCTTCCTGCCGTCGGACGCCCCGCCCTGCCCTGCGTTGTGCAGATAAATGATGTCGAGGTCGGAGGCGTGGGTCAGCGAATGCCCTCCCAGGCGACCGAGGCCGATAACGACCAGTTCGCCGCCCGGAAACGTGCCATGCGCAGCCTCGAACTCGGCCTGTGCCATGCGGGCGAGTGCGACGAGCGTTCCTTCGGCGACCCGCGCGTAGCCTTCAGTCACTTCGAGCGGGTCGCGCCTGCGGTCGATCAGCTGAACCCCGAGCGCGAAGCGCCGCTCGTTGACGAGTCGCCGAGCGCGGTCGAGAGCGACGTCATAGGGATGCCCACTCATCCCTTCGCAGAGCAGGTCGGCGAACTCGTCGGCGGGTGGCGGCATTGAGAAGCTGGAGGCGTCGAACAGCCCTTCGAACAGCTCCGGCCGCCGGCCCAGCTGGTCGGCAAGCGCGGGAGCATGGGCGAGCACCTTGGCGAGCAGCTGGGCGAGATGAGGACGCGCTTCGAGCAATCGAAAGAAGTTCACGCCGCTCGAAAGCCTTTCGACGATGTCGCTGAGGCGATTGAGGGCATGATCGGGCGTCGAGCCCGCGGCGATCGCGGGAAGTAAAGCTGGAAGCATCGCTTCGAACGCCTGGCGAGCAGCGGGCGACCGCAGCGAACGCGCCTTCCCCGAGCGCCAGTGCGCGACGTGACGCGCAGCCGCCGTCGCGTCCGGAAATCCGAGTTCCTCAAGTTCGGCCTTGAGTAGGTCTGGATCGTTGGAAAGGACGCTACGCTCCGCCGGCGAAAGGCTTCCGAAGATCTGCTCCACGCGCTCGACGTGAGGCCTGAGGTCGGCGAGCAGTTCATCGCCGGTTTCGAGACCGTGCAGTTGTGCGACATTGTCGAGCCCTTCCCTGCTCGCCGGGAGGAGATGCGTCTGGGCGTCCTCGACCATCTGCACACGATGTTCGATCGTTCTGAACAGGCGGTACGCGGCGGCAAGCTCCGCGGCCATGGAATCGTCAAGCCTTCCGGCCGAATGCAGCGCCTCGATCGCGTCGAGCGTGGCGGGGGAACGGACCGAAGGGTCGCGGCCGCCATGGATCATCTGCTGGATCTGGACGAAGAACTCGACCTCGCGGAT
>DASQYQ010000085.1:0-2010 GCA_035639115.1 Sphingomicrobium sp.
CCTCGCCCAGCGGATCCGGGAGGACGGGCTGCAGGTCTACGGCTTCGGCACCGCCAAGACTCCTCTCTCCTTCCAGCAGGCCTGCAGTCGCTTTTTCGACGTCGGTGCGCTTGCGCTCGACGACGAGAACGAACTGGAACAGCCGACCGCCGGAAAGGGACAGCGGCCAGTCGATACCGAGCTGCTGCAGGTACTTGGCTCAGCCTACAAGGCGTCCAAGCGCGACGAAGAGGGCTACACGCCTCTGTCCGAACTCGGCCAGCGCGCGAAGGCAGTCTCGAGCTTCGCTGCGCGCAACTACGGCTACACACGCCTTTCGGAGCTCATCAAGGCGGTTCCGAACTTCGAGGTGAAGTCCGGCGACGATGGCCGACTGCTCGTGAAGCGTCTGCGCTAACGGCGAGCGCCCTTCGCGGGTTCCAAGGTCACGCCTTCCTGCCTGGTCGCGGCGATCAGGATGCCCTCCTTCTCGAACCCACTCGCGATCATTCGGGTCATCTGATCCTTGATCTTCCGAATCCCGTGATCGGGACCGAGGAATCGGACGGTAAGCTCCATCCAGTCTTCCGTGATCCGCCAGAAGACCTTCGGATCGATCTCGCCGGCGTCAATTCCGAACCGCTCCTCGAGCCTCTTCACCTCGTCCTTCCCGAGCGCCTTCGCGGTGCGCGCCTGCCCATTGGCAGCTTCCAGGATGATCTCCTCGGCCCTCGAGAAATCCTGGTGGAATGCGACTGGGACGCTCATCTCGTCCCAGATGTACGCGAACTCGTGCGTGTAGTTGTAAACCGGGCAGTCGAAGACCTTGTCATTGGTGACGGTGACGATCCGACCCGTGAACTGGCGGCTGCGCACCCAGCTCTTGTCGTCGTCCTCCTCCCTCGGCGATTCGCCCATCTCCATGATTCGGGTCTGCATGAAGGTGAGCCCAATCACGTCTCCGCGCACGCCGCCCATCTGGATTCGGTCACCAACGTTGAACGTCTTGCCGCGGAGGATCACGAAATAGCCCGCGACCGCGGTGATCACCCGTTGGAGGGCGAAGGCGAGGCCCGCGCCGATGAGGCCGAGAGCGCTCGCTAGTTGCGCCGGATTGTCGAACCAGATCGACATGATGCCGAGGATCACGATCGCGGCGACGACCAGACTGACACCCTGCTTCGCCCAGAACTGGAAGCGAGTGCCTGAACGAGTGCCGATAAACAGCTTCAGAACTTGTCGTAGGACCCACGCGAACATCCAGGCGATCGCTATGAAGGCGAGGCTCAGCACGAGCTTGTGAAGATTGTGCGGCGTTGCCCCGATCAGAGTCACGCCGAAGATTCGAACGGCGTCGGGCGATGCTCCGCTCGCATGAGGAGCCGCCGTCACGAAGGCGTTCAATGGTCCTTCAAGCACGAAGGCCTCAACCGGGTCGCCGACGCGATGGTTCCGATGTGCGCCGCTCCGCGGAACGGCGGCCGAAGTGGTCCGTTCGGTCCGTGAAGGAGAAACACATGGAAAACCCACGGACCGAAAGCGCTCGAGAGAACGACGACAGCGACATCATCGACCGAACCGAGCCGGCGCCGAGCCACGGCGGAAGCTCAGGCGGCAACCTCCAGGAGGACATCGCAACCCGGGCCGAGCTGGACCGCGTTCGCGATCCCGAGGCTCGCGAAGGCGTCGATAAGCAGGACAAGATCGACCATCAGGAGGAGATGTCGACCAACCATCCTGCCGACATGAAGCCGTGAGCCTTAGAGCAGCTCCAACTCGACTGTAACCTCGTCACCGGGCGCGATTCCGGTCTTGCGTACGACGTCGATCTTCACCGGGAGAAAATACCCGCCGCTACTCTTCGACGGAAAGACCGACGTTGTCCACGTGACGTCATCAAGCGTCACCTCGACTTTCACCGAACCGAACCCCCTCCGAACCATCAGCGCATGCGCCTTGATCTCGCCGGAGATTTCCGCGGGCACACTCATGAAGTGCGCGCTGCCCTCGTCATTGGTCCATATCTTCAGC
>DASQYQ010000086.1:0-3995 GCA_035639115.1 Sphingomicrobium sp.
GGTCGAGGCGGCGATCCGCGCCATCGGCTCGCGCTACCCCTACGACGACTTCAGCCACCAGGAAGTTACGCTCCGCGGCAACCACGACGAGGTCGGGGCCGAGCTTCGCAAGGAGTTGCAGGAGCGGCTCAACGTCGCCGGGATCACCATCGACGAATGCGGTTTCACCTACCTCGCCTATGCGACGGAGATCGCCGGAGCGATGCTTCGCCGCCAGCAGGCGCAGGCGGTGGTCGCCGCTCGCCAGACGCTGGTCGAAGGCGCGGTCGGGATGGTCGAGATGGCACTCGACGCTCTATCCGAAAAGAATGTCGTGCATCTCGACGACGAGCGCCGCGCTGCGATGGTCTCGAACCTGATGGTCGTGCTGTGCGGGGAGCGAGACACGCAGCCTGTCGTGAACACCGGCACACTGTACCAGTAGGAGCGGGCGAATGCCCGACGCCGAGCGCAAGGCTTACCCGCTGCGCGTCGATCCATCGCTGTGGTCCGCGGTCGAACGCTGCGCCTCCGCCGAACTGCGGAGCGTCAATGCGCAGGTCGAATGCCTGCTTCGGGAGGCACTGGCCGCCCGCGGGGTAAGGCTGAAGGCGCCGGCGCCGCGCAAGCGCGGACGGCCGCCGAAGGAGAAGTCATGAGCGACGACGACTCCTGGTTCGCTCCCAAGCGCTTTGGAATGGGGCCGGGCGTGCCGATCAGCTGGCAGGGATGGGCCCTCACGCTCGGCTTCGTCGCGGTCACGGTCGGAATTTGCCTGGGTCTCCGGAATCATCCTTTGCAGCTCGTCGCTGTCTTGGCTCCGGTCACTTCTGTGTTCGTCGTCATCGCAGCCCGAAAGACCCGCGGCGGATGGCACTGGCGTTGGGGAGGAGACGAGTAATGATCTCATTGTTGATTGCGGCGGCCGCAGTGATCGCCGTGACCGCGCCCGGTCCTAAGGGACCGCTAGCCGGAACCTTGGTGGACGCGGGCAAGGGGACGCCGGTCGTGCTGATCATTCCGGGTTCCGGCCCGACCGACCGCGACGGCAATAACCCCATGGGAGTGACGTCCTCTCCATATCGCCTCCTCGCGGAAGCGCTTGCAGCGAAAGGCGTGTCGACCGTTCGAATCGACAAACGAGGCCTCGGCGGAAGCAAGGCAGCCGTCGCCGACGGGAACGAGGTGACGATCGCAGACTATGCGACGGACACGCACAATTGGGTCAACGCCATCCGCAAGCAAACGGGGCAGCGCTGCGTCTGGGTCCTGGGGCATAGCGAAGGCTCGCTCATCGCGCTTGCCGCAGCCCAGCAGCCCGAGGGAATCTGTGGAATCATCTCCCTTTCCGGCGCAGGACGGAAGCTCGGCGAGGTCATCCGAGAGCAGCTTCGAGCGAACCCGGCAAACGCGCCCGTGCTCGACTCCGCGACGATCGCGCTGGACTCACTCGAGCATGGGCGGCACGTCGACGTAACCGGCATGCATCCTGCGCTGCAAAGGCTGTTCGCGCCGCAGGTTCAGGACTTCCTGATCGACATGTTCCGTCAGGATCCGGCGAAGCTCGCGGCCTCGCTCGATGTGCCGCTCCTGATCGTCCAAGGTGAGCGTGACCTGCAGGTGTCGGTCGCAGACGCCCGCGGCCTCGAATCCGCGCAGCCGAAAGCCAAGCTGCTGCTGCTCCCGAAGATGACCCACGAGCTGAAGGACGTGGACAGCGACGATAAAGCCGCAATCGCCGCCAGCTACACGGACGCTTCGCTTCCCGTTGACCCAGGACTTGTCGACGCCATCGCCGCCTTCGTGAAACCCTAGCCGACCGACAGGTCGCGCTGCTGGTTCACCAGCTGCCACTCGTCGAGATCGGAAAGCATCACCCGGCCGGCCTGCTCGGCAAGGTCCGCCGCGCGGGACAGCGTGACGTCCTTGCGCAGTTCCTCATCGATCTGGCGAAGCGTATTCGATGTCGCCATTGATCGGACCGCGTCGCCCCCGAAATCGGCCTGGAAGCGGATTCCGAAAATGGCCGTGCCGAGGGCGGGAAAGCCTGCGGAGATCAAAGTGAACCAATTGCCGTACGTGTTCACCCACGGAAGATTGAGGGCATAGTCCACGATCGTCGCGAAAGAAGCGATCAGGGTCGCGATGAACAATGTGAAGCTGATCTGCTCGAGCCGATGGTCGAGCTTCTCGATCTGCTCGGCATGGCGCTCGTGGTACGAAACCTGCGGCTCGACCTCGTGCTCGGCGATCGCCCGGCCCAGGCGGGCTGCGCAAAGCCGGTCGATCTGGCCCGTCGGTGAGCCCATCGCACGCCAGATGCCGCCCGCATACCATTCGATCCAGCGGCTCGGAATCGGATTGGTGTCGGTCCCGGGCGGGTCCGGTGCAGCGATCCCAAGCAGCTTCAGCGTACGCATCGGCCGAAGCCTCTCGGCAAGCTGCCGATAGTCGAGCCAGCGTCGATGCCATTCCTGCTTCGTGCCGATATGCGCGTTGAGGATGATCGCGATGGTGATCAGCATTTCTAGCGCGGCCTCCTCGAACTTCAGGGCGGGCGCCATGAATGCGCTGAGGCCAAGGCAGACCGCGACGCCGCCGAGCACGAAGTTGAAGATATGGCCGCTCCGATAGGTCTGCGCGAAGTGGGTCGCGAGCCGGTCGGCCCAGCTGTACGCCTCCTCCAGTAGATCGATCGGAGCCAAAATGTTGTGCGCTTCGGCACAACCGGCGCGGTACGCCCGCCACTCGTCGCGGATCATCGCGGCATAATGTTTGTCCGTGTAGGTCGTCGGCCTGAAGCGCTTGACGCCCGTCGCCGCGAGCAGAAGCGGATATTCGATCCGCGCCCGGAAATGGCGAAGCCGTTCCCGCGCGAACATCTTCAGGAAATGCTGCTCCTGAAGGTCGATCGGCGGCATCAGCAAGCCGGTGAGCAGCGCGTCCACGTCGTGCCTGTCCAGCGCGCGCGCGACGCCGGGATCGTCGGCGACGGTGACCACGCTCGGATCGAAGGCAGCCCAAAGCACCCGAGCTTCGTCGCGCGGCTTGACCGGGACATGCACGATCGCCGTTCCGCGGATTAGCGCCAGCTGGACGACCTCCCCAGTCCCGCCTCGTCCGCGGGGCGGCTTTCCATCCCACACGGCGATGAGCACGTCGCAATGCGCGACGGTCGCGCGGCCGGTCATGATGTAAGCGTCGAGGCTGTCTTCCGGATCGCCGGGCAGCTCGAGCAGACAGGTCGCGCGGTCGACCAGCGCATCGAAGCGTTCGCGCGCGCCGTCGTTCGCGAGGCTGGCGCGGTAAACGGCACGCTCGAATGGAAGGATTGCCTGCAATTCCCACCCGCGCTCCAGGGCAAGCTCTGCAGCGATCTGGTCCGCTCCGTCGGCGATGGGCGACACGAACCGCAGCTGCGGCGGGCCAGGACCAAAGCAGTCACGCTCGCGCTCGAGCAGATCTCGCCCGGCATCCTCGAGTAGCCGAAGGGTTTCGCTAATGCGCTCCCGCAGCCGCTCGATGTCGCCTTCCGCCAACACCTCCGCGCGGTGCCCGGTGACGCCGACCGATAGGACGAACGGAATCGCCGGCGGGCCCTTTGCCGCGACGAGCTCAACCCTGGGCAGTTGTGCGGTCAGTCGCCTTCCTTCTTCAACGGGAGGAACTTGCCCGCATCTGATCGCGATGGCGAGCCTGATTAGTCATCGCGAGATGGAATCGTCGTCGGCCTTGGGGACCGCGCGTGCCTTCATTATCTGCCATACGGCGAGCACGCCAATGGCCACGGCCAGAACGATCGCCCCAAATTCCATGCTCGGTGTAAGACCGAAGCCGCTTCTTGAAGTCCCGCCGTTGTTGTAGATTGGATCCACAGAAGCAACGTTATTGTCGAAATTTATTACGTAGTAGTAATCCGTCTGCACCTTATCACTGTTGTGATCAGTGACAACCAAGTTACCCTGTTTTATCTTCCAGTCGAAAACCGTATTGTTGCAATACTGATTGGATTGCGG
>DASQYQ010000087.1:0-3073 GCA_035639115.1 Sphingomicrobium sp.
TGCCGAACGAAACGCCCCTTCCTTATGCAGAGGCGATATCTCGGCTTTCGAGCGTTCGCCATGCGCTGCGGCTCGTCGAGCCCTTCGCGGGGGGTCCTGCGTCCGATCCTTCCGACGACGTCCTCGCCGCGGCGTGGGACATGGCCGGCGAATCTCGTCAGGAGCTGTTCGATCGCCGCTCCGAGCGGATGATCGGCGGCGCCACTGCCGGAATCGAAGCGCTTCTGATCGAACGCCAAGCCGGCCATGAACCGAATGCGGCCGCGAGCCAGGCTTTGGTCGACGAGATCCGCCGCGAGCTCCGCGAGGTCGCGCGCGTAATCGTCGGCTAGGCGGGCCCAACCGCCTTCGGCGTCGAAGGGTCGGCTCCCCATTCGGTCCAGCTTCCATCGTATAATTTTCCGGCGCCACCTCCGAGCAGGTGCGCTGCGAAGATCAGGCTTGTGGCTGTCACGCCGGACCCGCAGCTGGCGATAAATGGCTTTGAAGGATCGAGCCCTGCTCCCTCAAAGGCGCGGCGAAGGTCGTCGCTCGACTTGAAGCAGCCCCGATCGTCGAAGAGCAGGCCAAAGGGGAGGTTTCGGGCGCCGGGGATGTGACCTCCGGCGATGCCGGGGCGAGGCTCCGGCTCGGTCGCTTCGAAGCGGGCCTTTCCTCGTGCATCGACGAGCGCGCAGCCGGCACCGGCCAATATATGCTCTTTCGTGACTGCGTGATCGCGCAGCTCCGAAGCTTCGAATCGAGTGGCTCTTTTTGGAGGTTCGCCCGCTTGGGTCGGACGCCCTTCCGCGAGCCATTTCTGGAAGCCGCCATCGAGGATGGCGACGTTGCGGGCGCCGAAGTGGCGAAAAGTGAACCAGCCGCGTGCGGCGGTGTGGATCGGCGAATTGTCGTAGACGACGATCCGGTCGTCGCTTCCGATCCCGAGACGCTCCATCGCGGTGGCGAACTCGACGGCGCCTGGAAGCATGTGCGGCGACGGGTCCGAATGGTCGCTCAGTTCATCGATGTCGAGAAAGCGCGCGCCGGGAACGTGGGCCTTCAAATAGTCTTCTTTTGCGCTTCGACCGCTAGCGGGCATGTGCCAGCTGGAATCCACGACGACGAGGTCGGGTTCGCCGAGATGCCGTTCGAGCCATTCGGTCGAGACCAGCGAGTCCATTCGAGCGGGCATAGAACTGCCGCGAACGCGCCGCTAGGCTATGAACGATGGGGGACGAAATCAGACTGAGTCCGAGCTGGCTCGAATCGCTGCGCGGCGAGTTCGAGCAGCCCTACATGGCCGATCTGAAGCGCTTCCTCACGGACCAGCGCGAACGAGGCAAGCGCATCTTCCCGAAGGGCCGCGAGTGGTTCCGAGCGCTCGACCTGACGCCGCTCGAGAAGGTCCGAGTCGTGATCCTGGGGCAGGATCCCTACCACGGCGAAGGTCAGGCGCACGGCCTATGCTTCTCGGTGAAGCCGGGTGTCCGGCCGCCTCCGAGCCTGGTCAACATCTACAAGGAGCTGGAAAGCGACCTCGGCATCGAGCCGCGCAGGCATGGCTTTCTCGAGCATTGGGCGAGCCAGGGCGTTCTTCTCCTCAACAGCGTGCTGACGGTGGAGATGGGCCAGGCGGCGTCGCATCGTGACCGCGGCTGGGAACGGTTCACCGACCGAATCATCGGCGAGGTGAACGCCAAGAGCGAGCCGGTCGTGTTCATGCTGTGGGGAAGCTACGCTCAGAAGAAGGCCGCGTTCGTGGATGTTTCGAGGCATTTGGTCCTCAAGGCAGCGCATCCCTCGCCGCTGTCGGCACACAGCGGCTTCCTCGGCTGCCGGCATTTCTCGAAGGCCAATGCTTTCCTTGAATCGAAAGGCCTGGAGAGGATCGACTGGGCGTTGCCCGAGCCTGTCGCCGCCGCGTAGAAGCAAACCATGGAAACGCGCCACCTCGGACGGGCGAGCACCCTCCCCTCCTCACCCGAGGAGGCGGTGCTCGATTATGTGCCGAACCCAAGAGGCGATGCGCTCTATCTCGTCCGGTTCGCAGCGCCGGAGTTCACCTCCTTGTGCCCGGTGACGGGCCAGCCCGACTTCGCACATCTGGTGATCGACTATGCGCCCGGCGAGATGATCGTCGAGAGCAAGAGCCTGAAGCTGTTCCTAGGAAGCTTCCGCAACCATTGCGGCTTCCACGAGGACGTGACCGTGGGCATCGGCCAGCGGCTGGTCGCCGAGATGAAGCCCAAGTGGCTTCGGATCGGCGGCTATTGGTACCCGCGCGGCGGAATGCCGATCGACGTCTTCTGGCAATCGGGTCCTCCGCCGGAAGGCCTGTGGCTTCCGGACCAAGGGGTGCAGCCTTATCGCGGACGGGGGTAGAGGTGCCGGGGGGACCGAAAGTCGCAATTCTCGGAGCCGGATCGGTCGGCTGCTTCGTCGGCGGCTGCTGGCTGGCAGCGGGAGTCGACGTCACCTTCATCGGCCGGCCGAGATTGTCCAAGGACACCGATGAGCATGGGCTCACCCTCAGCGACTACAACGGATGGCAGATCCGCCTCGGCCCCGGCGAAGTGGATTATCGCTGCGGCCCGGAGGCGCTGGAGAACGCCGAAATCATCGTCCTCACCGTGAAGAGCGGGGACACGACGAGTGCGGCGGACGACATCGCGATGCAGGGGACTTCCGGAGCGACGGTCGTCAGCCTCCAGAACGGAGTCAGCAATATCGAAATCCTGGAGCAGAACCTCGGCGGGCGGTTCGAGGTCGCGCGTGGCATGGTGCCCTTCAACGTCGCCTATCTCGGCAACGGGCGCTTCCACAAAGGGGTTGCCGGGAATCTCTACGTCGAGCAGCGCGCGAGCCTCAAAGCGCTTGCCGATGCGGTCGGGAGCGGGCCAGCGGCGCTCAAGCTGTCCGATGACATGATCGGGCTCGCCTGGGGAAAGCTCCTCATCAACCTCAACAATGCCGTGAATGCGCTGTCGGGCCGGACGCTTCAGGACGAACTGAAGCAGCGCGACTATCGCCGCGTCTTTGCTGCCTCGATGCGCGAGGGTCTGGCGCTGTTGAAGCGCGCCGGGATCGACCC
>DASQYQ010000088.1:0-3546 GCA_035639115.1 Sphingomicrobium sp.
GACGAACCGACCACGGGTCTGCACTTCGCCGATATCGCACAACTGCTCACGGTATTGCACCGGCTGCGTGATGAGGGCAATACCATCCTCGTGATCGAGCACAACCTCGACGTCATCAAGACCGCCGACTGGGTGATCGACCTAGGCCCCGGCGGAGGTGTCAACGGCGGACGGATCGTGGTCGAAGGAACGCCGGAAACGGTAGCCTCGACGAAGGCGAGCTTCACTGGCCAGTATCTGAAGCCACTGTTGGAGCGGGCGTCAGTGAAGCCGACGGTGGTAGAGACGAAGCCCAAGCGTCCGGCGCGGTCGCGGAGAACCTCAGCGGCTGACGAGGACGAGCTGGGGCTGGTTGTGGCGAAGTAGGATCGGGTGAATTGACCCGAACTTACAAGAACTTACGCCAATGTAATGCCTAAGCTCCGAGATCTGAGGAGCTTCCTCGACCAGAGGGACGACAATCTGGTGCGTCATCACTTCGCCGGCGAAGCTGCTGCTTGGGACGGCGGCGGTGAGGCGACCGGAGCGGACAGGGCGACTGTCGTTAAGGCATTCGCCCGCGGAGCCGCTATCGCAGCTGGCGGCGCGCTCTCTGTCGGCCGCAGCTCCGCGCCGTGGGCATCATCGAAGGCATCCACTTTACTTGCGCGCTAGCCATGGCTGCGACTGCGAACAGCGCGAACGCTGAATGTTTCCCGTCGTTTCGACTCGTCCCGCGTGACGAGCGCGGCCATAGAAATGCTGCGCGCGAGGAGGTTCGCCTTCGTGCGGCCGCGGATCAGGCCGGGGTCGAGCCCTTCATCTGCATGACCGCGGCTTCCAGCGTCTTGCGGTCGTTCCCGTGCTGCTTGATCAGGTCCTTGACCTGGTCGTCGGTCAGGCCGTGCTTCTTGCCGAAATAGCGGACTTCGCTCGGATCGCTGGCGGCTACGCGGCTGCGGTCGCTGGTGGTGTTGCTCATGATCGCATTCCTTTTTGAAGGTGCGCACGCACAGGGCGGGATTTTGTCCCGCGCTGGTCAGCACTGGCGCTGACCGAGGCAATCGATCGATACGTATTTTGCGCAAGGCCGCGCCGGAATGTTCGCGGCTCATGCGCGTAGTGCGAGGGTATGTCCTACAAGCATACTGCCTGGGCCTCCGACCGTCTCGCTTCGCCTGCACCCCGAAGCTCAAATGTGCCGAAGCCGAATGCGTCCATCGGAATCCCCTCCCCGACCGCCGGCTAGCCCCCCTGGCCCAGCCGTCCAAGACGCAATGAGGGAGGCAGGGCGGTCACCCGCGCTGCCTCCCTCGAATTCAAATTCTAGTGTTGTGCGCCCTGCCCAATCGCCTGCACCCGCACACCGACCCCGGCCGGAAGTGGCGCAGACGGCGTGGCGATGGCCAGGTCTTCGTCAAGGAAGGCCTTCACGCCCGCGCCCGCCGCGATCTTCGCGCTGGTGCCAGTCATCAGGAAGCCCGCGATCGGAACGAATGCGATAGCGGCAACTACGCCGGCAGTGCCGGTCGTGCCGTGCTCGTCGAACGTGCCGGTGAGCCGAATCAGGCGGTCCCCGACGCGGACGCTGAGCACGCGCGCGGCGATGTGACCGGACTTGCCCCACATACCCTTACGTCGAAGATCGGTGACCTCGCCCGTCGCCGGGCTGCCCGCCGGGATGACGACCATGTTGCCGAGCATCACGTCGTTGGCGACGGTCAGGTGGAATTGCTGGCCCTCACGGATCGTCTTGTCGTTGGAATTCAAATTCTCTTCAAGGCGAAGCGGAACCTCGGTCCCAGCGCGAAGGACGGTGCCGCTCGCCGACCCCATGATGACGGCCTGCGATGCAGCCGGTGCGATATTTGCCTGAGGCGCAGCATTTTGCGCCGCCGCAAGCGCGGCGAGCACGAACAACGAAAATGTCATGAAATACTCCCCTTTGAACTCACGCGCCCCCCGGCGCGCGTACGCTGGTGTGCCGCAGCTTGTGCAATTTGCAAAGCCAATAAGCAGTTAATGCCGTGGTCCTCGGTGATCTTGATTGTCTACCGAGAAATCGATTTGCCCATGTGTACCTATTTGGTTCGAAGCGATTGCAGTTGATCATGCTACCGAGGTTCTTGGCTTTCGCGGACGCCCGTGCGCGGTGACGTGCACTTATGGGCCACCAGCTGGTCGCCCAGCGCCGCGTCCCCATCAACCGGTTGCTGATCCGGCTGCTCGCCCGCCTGGATCCAAAAAGCTTCCCTCTGCCGTGGAACTAGCGCGGCGACGGCGGCTACAGGTCGAAGCAGTCGCGACCTTCCGTCCTCGATGCCGTCAGCGACACCGTTTCGGAGCGCGTCGCCCGGCTCAGAACAGCTGGCTGTGCACGCCGACGCCAAGGATGCCGAGAACCGGAAAGACTGCATATCTCGACAACATCAGGAGCAGGAGGATGATGTTCGCTCGCTTGTTGCGGACCGCGAGCAGCCCGATCAGCAGGACGAAATAGGTGAGGTCGTTCGCAAAGCCGAGCGGCAGGCGGATGAATGGGATCCCGGCCGCGGTCACCACCGCGGCCGCGATCACGTTGCAGAACAATATGCCGCCGAACACCCACTGCTTGTGGCGGAAGTAATAGACGTCGAAGTCGGGCCACTCCACGAAGTTCCTGGGGAAGACAAGCCTAGCGGCCAGATAATAAATGCCGGCCAGGAGCACGCCCGAAATTAGGATGAGAAAGTAGGGGCGCGCGAACATGTCCTTCAACTGCCATCCGATCTCCCAGAAGGACGTAAGGTCGAGGATGACGAACAGCCCGAGCAGTGGGGTCAGCCAGCCGACCTTCAGCTTGTGCCGCTCCTGGAGCGTGTTGCCGAAGCCCGCGAACACCTGCGCAAGCGCAAGCCCGAAAAGCAGGCTGTAAAGCGAAAAGACGAACTCGAAGACGGTCATGGGAGCCCCCTCCCCGCGAAGCAACTTAGCGCGTTCGGAAACGCTTGCTAGCTGCTCGCATTGTCGAAATAGCGCACCTCAACCTCTCGGCCGTCGAGCAGGTAGCGGACGCCGTCGATCGTGAAGCCGTCGAACAGCCGGGCGCCTACGCCGATGCGGCCGTAGCTCTCGCCGTTGCTGTCCCAGTGCGTGATGCACGCGCAGATGGGACAATGGTGGGTTCGGATCATCCGGTCGCCCTGGATGTAGGTCGCGGTCTCGCCCTCGATGCGGACGCTTCCGTCGTCTGGATAATAAGCGACCAGCCAGCCGAGCTTCCGGCAGATGCTGCAGTTGCAGCTTCCGACCCATTCGGGCGCGTACGGCACCTCGATCCGGACCGCACCGCAATGGCATGAACCTGTCATCGGCATGGCGAAGCCATAGCCGAGGAACGGGATCGCGTCAGGCCTGCCGCCGCTCCTCTTCGAGCTGAGCGACGAGGCGCCTTCCGTCCCAGACCTCGCACTTGCTTCCGAAGCCCTTGGCCTCCGCCTTGGCGACCGCCTCTTCGTCGCTGGACGCGTGGATGAAGTCCGCGGTCACGACCTTGTTGTCGCAGTCGTAACAATAGACTCGGTAGGT
>DASQYQ010000089.1:0-2995 GCA_035639115.1 Sphingomicrobium sp.
AAGGGATATGACGCTTCCGCTTCTTCGGGCTCCAACCTTGGACCAACATCGAAGCAGCTCGCCGACAACATCAAGGCGAACATCGACCAGGCCCGAAAGGACGGAGTGAGTGGACCGGTCCCTGCCGACATGGTGACCGCATCGGGCTCGGGCCTCGACCCCGATATCTCTCCTGCGAACGCTTATGCGCAAGTGCCCCGCGTCGCTAAGGCGCGAGCTATTCCAGAGCAGGAAGTGCGACAGCTGGTGGACCGGTCGATCGCCGGACCCACCCTTGGCATCCTTGGCGAGGCGCACGTCAACGTCCTGGCCCTCAATCGACAACTCGACTCATCAAGCGCAAAATCCGTGAGGTGATGCCGGCCGACCAGAGCGATCGCCCTTCGCCCGAGGCACTTCTGCGCGAGGCAGTGCAGGAGGGTCGGGGCCGACTGAAGGTCTTCCTCGGCGCTGCTCCCGGCGTCGGGAAGACCTATGAGATGCTGACGGAGGGGGCAGGCCGGAAGAAGGCCGGGGTGGACGTGGTCATCGGCGTCGTCGAGACCCACGGACGCGCCGAAACTCAGGCGTTGCTCGAAGGCATGTCGGTCATGCCGCGCAAGCAGGTCGACTATCAGGGCCGAACTTTGTCCGAGATGGACGTCGACGGGGTCCTGGACCGTCGGCCCCAGCTCGCGCTCGTCGATGAGCTCGCGCACACCAACGCACCTGGATCTCGTCACCCCAAAAGGTGGCAGGATGTCGAAGAGCTGCTCTCGGCCGGGATCGACGTTTATTCGACCTTGAACGTCCAGCATATCGAGAGTCTCAACGACGTCGTAGCCTCCTTCACGAAGGTCCGCGTGCGCGAGACCGTTCCGGATCGCATCGTCGAAGAAGCCGAGCTCGAAGTCGTCGACATTCCGCCCGACGAGCTGATCGAGCGCCTCAAAGAGGGCAAGGTCTACATTCCCGAGGAAGCGACCAGGGCGCTTGGACACTTCTTTTCGAAATCCAATCTGTCGGCACTTCGGGAGCTCGCGCTTCGCCGCGCGGCACAGGCCGTCGACACCCAGATGCTGGATTACCTGCGAGCGCATGCTCTTGCAGGAAATTGGGCGGCCGGTGAGCGCGTCGTCGTCGCCGTCAGCGAGCTGCCCGGCTCCAAGACCCTGGTCCGCGCCGCGAAGCGCCTGGCCGATGCGCAGGGCGCGCCGTGGACGGCAGTCTACATCGAGACGCCGCGATCGCTGTCGTTCACGCCCGAGCAGCGCGAGCAGGTTGCGGAGAATATGCAGCTCGCAGCGCAGCTCGGAGCGAATGTCGCAAGCGTCGCTGGCCCCAACGTCGTCGAGCCGCTGAAATCATTCCTCGCCGACGCTCGCGCGACGCAGCTCGTCGTCGGCAAATCAGCACGTTCCAGATGGTTCGAGCTTCGGCACGGAACGGTGGTTGATCGGCTGGTGCGCGAGACGCCCGGAGTTGCCGTCCACGTCCTACCCCACGAAGCTCTCGGCGATCAGGCGCCGGCAAGACGGGAGAGTCCGCCAGGGCAAAGCCGCTGGGGTTCGCCGGTCGGCTATGTCGTTTCGGTGCTGCTTGTTGCGGCGTTCACGGCCGTGGCGATTGCCGTCCATGCCTTCGGCGGCCTCGCGAATGTTGCGCTGGTCTATCTCGTCCCGGTGCTCGCTTCGGCAAGTCTCTACGGAATGCGGACGGGCGTCTTCACCGGAATCGTCTCTTCGCTTGCGTACAACTTCTTCTTCCTGCCGCCGATCTACACCTTCACGATCCAGGATCCCGAGAATGTCCTTACCGTCGCCGTCTTCATCGTGGTCGCGATCGTTACCAGCCAGCTCGCCTCGCGCGTCAGGCTTCAGGCCAATCTTGCCGAGCGGAGCTCCGGCCAGAACGCCGCGCTCGCGAGTTTCGCGAGGATGCTGGCGAGCCTCAGCTCACGGCAGGAGCTTGGCCAAACTCTGTGCGGCGAGGTCGCCGGACAGTTCGACGTCGATTCGGTCCTGCTTCTTCCCAACCAAGGCGGAAAGCTGGAACTGACCTCGGCAGTGCCTCCGGAAAGTGTCCTCGGCCCGATCGATACGGCAGCGGCGGAATGGGGTTTCGAGCACAAGGAAGCGACAGGAAGAAGCTCGGACACACTTGCTGCCTCCGAATGGCTGTTCCAGCCGTTGCTTGCCGGCGGCGAGGCCCTTGGCGTGCTCGGAGTCGCCAAGAAGGACGGCAGCGAGCCGGTCCGTCCCGACCGCCTGCCGTTCCTAATGAGCTTCATCGACCAGGCTGCACTGGCGCTCGAGCGGGTAACGCTTGCGGAGGAAATGAATGTCGTCGCGCAACTCCGAGAGCGCGACCGGCTCCGCGGTGCTCTCCTCTCCTCCGTAAGCCACGATCTGAGAACTCCGCTCACCGCGATCATTGCGGCTGCGACTGAGCTCAAGAAGACCAAAGGGAGTGCCGACCCGGCCCTCGTGGCGGACATTCAAAATGAAAGTGAGCGGTTGAGCCGCTTCGTCAGCAACATGCTGGACATGGTTCGAGTTGAGGCGGGAGGAATACAGCTCAACCTCCAACCCGTCGATTTGACGGAAGCGGTCGCAAGCGCAGCCGATCAATTGAAGCGCGAGCTCAGGGGGCATTCGATCGAACTTGATATCGCTCCCGATCTGCCGCTCGTCCGGGTGGATCCGCAGCTATTTCATCAATGTCTCGTAAACCTGCTGGAGAACGCGGCCAAATATTCTGGCGCCAAGACAATCATTAGAATCGCCGCTCATCGGGAGCGCGACGGGATCGGCCTGGATATGATCGACCAAGGGCCGGGCCTGCCGGCCGGCGAGGAAGGCCGAGTCTTTGAGACATTTGTCCGCGTCGAGGGCTCTGATCGTAAAGGCGGCACGGGCCTCGGGCTCGCCATCGTCAAAGGGTTCGCGGAAGCAATGGGACTAAGGGTCGAAGCACGCAACAATGGGGATAGCCCGGGAGCATGCTTCACTATCCA
>DASQYQ010000090.1:0-2771 GCA_035639115.1 Sphingomicrobium sp.
TCTCGTCGGCCGGTATCGGCTATCTGATCTCGCGCTACCGCACCATTCTCGACAGCCCGCATGTGTTTGCCGGCGTGCTGCTCGTGCTGGCGATGGCGATCGCGTTCAATGCCGCGATCCGCCTGCTCGAACGCAAGGCCGCGATCTGGCAGACTGGCACGCGCGGCGGCCAGCGCGCCGCCGACGAGATGGCTGCTGGCGCGTTGCAGCCTGCGACTTGATGGAGCCTTGCTTTCGTGTTCGACCTGACGCTGACCTTCGACAACGGCCCCGAGCCCGACGTGACGCCGCGCGTGCTCGATGTCTTGGCCGCGCGCGGCATCAAGGCCACTTTCTTCGTGATCGGCGAAAAGCTCGTGGGTCCACGCCGCGGCCTCGCCGTGCGCGCTCATGAAGAGGGCCACTGGATCGGCAATCACACCTTTACGCATTCCGTGCCACTCGGGCGACAAGGCGACCCGCTGGCCGCCAAGCATGAAATCGGTCGTGCGCAGGCTATCATTGCGGAGCTCGCGCACGAGCAGCGCTGGTTTCGGCCATTCGGCGGCGGCGGCAATCTCGATGACCGCCTGCTGAAGCCCTCCGTGGCGAGGTACCTGATCCGCAACAAGTTCAGTTGCGTGCTCTGGAACGCGATACCGCGCGACTGGGCCGATCCGGACGGCTGGGTCGATCGCGCGCTCGCGCAGTGCCGCGCCCAGCCATGGTCGCTGATGGTGCTGCACGATCTGCCGACCGGCGCGATGGACCGTCTGGACGATTTTCTCGATCGTGCGAGCGCGGCAGGCGCCCGCTTTCGGCAGGATTTCCCGCCGGATTGTGTCCCCATTCGAGCCGGCGAAGTGGCGCTTCCGATCGAGGCTTATGTGTCGGCGATCGAGGAAACCAGCGAACGAGACCAACAGGGAGAGCACCCGTGAAGCTGCCGACGCATCTGTTGCCGACGACGGTCGTCGGGAGCTACCCGCAGCCGGATTGGCTGGTGGATCGCGCCATGCTGTCGAAGTCGGTGCCGCGCACGCGAATGCTTGCGATGTGGCGGGTGAGCGAGGAGCATCTGGAGCAGGCGCAGGATGACGCGACGATTGTCGCGATCCGCGACATGGAGCGCGCCGGCATCGACATCGTGACCGACGGCGAGATTCGCCGCGAAAGCTACTCCAACCGCTTTGCCACCGCGCTCGACGGTATCGACGCGGACAATCCCGCAATCATCGTGTCGCGCTCGGGCCACGAGACGCCGGTGCCGCGCATCGTCGGAAAAATCCGGCGCACCCGACCGGTCGAGCGGCCCGATATGGAATTCCTGCGCAGAAACACCGATCGCGCGGCGAAAATCACCCTGCCCGGCCCGTTCACTATGAGCCAGCAAGCCAAAAACGAATTCTATAAAGATGACGAAGAGCTGGCGATGGCGTTCGCCGAAGCCGTCAACGCCGAGGCGCACGATCTGCAAAAGGCCGGTGCCGACGTGATCCAGCTCGACGAGCCCTGGGTGCGCAACAATCCCGATCTCGCCCGCCGCTATGCGGTAAAGGCGATCAACCGCGCGCTGCACGGGCTGACCGTGCCGACCGTGGTGCATCTTTGCTTCGGCTATGCGGCCGTGGTGCCCGGCTCGACCAAGCCGGCCGGTTATTCCTTCCTGTCCGAGCTTGCCGACACCAGCGCCGAGCAGATCTCGATCGAAGCGGCGCAGCCCAAGCTCGATCTCGGGGTGCTCAAGGATCTCTCCGGCAAGAAGATCATGCTCGGCGTGCTCGATCTCGGCGACCCCGGGATCGAGAGCGTCGATACCGTCGCCGAGCGCATCCGCAATGGCCTGAAATATGTTTCAGCCGAGCGCCTTGTGCCGGCGCCGGATTGCGGCATGAAATACATGCCGCGTCACGTGGCCTTTGGAAAGTTGAAGGCGATGAGCGAGGCTGCGGCAAAGGTCCGGAAAGAACTCGGCTAGCATGCAACTCTCATCAAGGCCGCTGCGTGGCCTTCGTATTTGGCGGCGGCGCCGGCTCGCTGTCTGCATGATCGGGCAACTTGTCGCCGTGCAGGTGAAGCGGTGGCCCGATCCACAGCGGATCGGCAAGGTGATCGCGGCGCGGGTTGGCGGTGTTGGGATGCACCAGGACGCTGAGCGAGCCATGGTTCAGCATCAGCCAGGGTACGAGGTCGGCAAACACCTCCGTCGCAAAGGCGACTTGATACATCGCCTGATCGTGCGGCCCGACCTTGACGTCATGCCAGCGCCCGAGCGTCACCGGGAAGCGCTCGTCGATCCAGGCGCGCAGCCGTTCGGCCTCGGCGCGCGAGGTCGCGGGATCGTAATAGATGTGTGCATGGAAGCTTGCGATCTCGCTGGTCGGCCGTGGCGGCAGGTTTTCACTCATCTCCATAACCCTTTTTAACCAAGTCCATCGTCGCTCACGGATTTGTGGACCAGCGAGAATATGTTAGCAAGATCGCCGTATCGGAGGGCCATCCGTTTCCATGGATATGCTCGTGAAGCTTTACGATCTGCCGGACTCGCAGAGCCTGCGCGAGCAGCTTGCGAAAGCGGGGGTCAGCCTGCGGCGCGGCCTCGTGCCCGAGAAGCACAAGGTGATTGCCTGGGTGCGGGACAATTTTTCCGAAGGCTGGGCCAGCGAGGCCGAGGTCGCGTTCGCCCGCCAGCCGGTGTCCTGCTTCATCGCGGTCAAGGACGGAAAGCTTGCGGGTTTTGCCTGCCACGACGTCACCTGCCGCAACTTCTTCGGTCCCACCGGCGTTCTGCC
>DASQYQ010000091.1:0-6168 GCA_035639115.1 Sphingomicrobium sp.
TCTCATCGACGACTTCAGCGTCCGAAGCGGTTGAACCCAGCCGACCGGTGTAGGCGGCGCGCTGGACGAACGTCACGGCTTCGGGAAGACGGATCCGGGCCTCGGCGACGTCGATCGGGAAAATCCACTGGTTCCCTGTGACATTCCAGTAGAGCTCGTCGAACGATGGGAACCGGCCGATCTCACGCGTTGCTCGGTAGCGGATCACATATTCATGCTCGCCGACCGTCACATATTTGTCTGCGTCACCAATTTTGATCCGCACACCGGCACCCGCAGGCTCGACAGACGCGTGAGCAGGGCTTCCGTCGAATGTCGCTCCTTCGAACGTGAAGCGAACGTGGAATTGAGTTCCGTTGGGGCCTCTGTAGCGGGTCGGGAAGTCGCGGTAGATGCCGTGGTTGATCTGGTCGTTCTCGGCCCTGACGTCGATCGTCTCGGCGACCTCGATCGAGCTGTCCTTCTGGATTTGAATATCGCTCAGATAGCGCAGAATCCGCTCGTCCGCGTGAGCGGCCGCGGGGGCGATGATCAGCAGGGCAGCAAAAGCGCCCGTCAGATAGCGCATGTCAGGCTGCCGGGCGGGCGAACGAAATCTTGGGAGCGCTTTGGATTGCCGGATCCTCGTCCTGATAAAAGGGCTCCTCGGTGAAACCCATCGGACGAGCGATCAGCGCCGGCGGGAAGCTCTGGATGGTCGAATTCAGGTCCCGAACGGTAGCATTGTAGTAGCGGCGCGCGCTCTGCAGTTCGGTCTCGATGCCTGAGAGCTGGTCCTGCAATTGGAGAAAATTCTGGTTCGCCTTGAGCTCGGGATAGGCTTCGGCGACCGCGAACAGCCTTCCGAGCAGGCCGGTCATTTGGGCATCCGCCTGCGCAGTCGCCTCAACGCTGCTCGCGCCGGCGGAGGCGGCGCGTGCCTTCGAGACTTCCTCGAACACTTCACGTTCGTGGGTCGCGTAGCCTTGAACCGTCTCAACGAGGTTCGGGATCAGATCAGCGCGCCGGCGCAGCTGGACCGTGATCCCGCTGAAGGCTTCCTTCACCAGCGCTCGGAGGCGCACCAGGCGGTTGTAGATGGCGATGAAATACAGCAGCGCCAGGACGACGACGCCAAGGACGATCCACCCGATCATGTAGTTTCCCCCGATTGTCCGGCGCCGAACATAGGGGGAGTTACGGCTGTTCGCTAGAAGGCGGAAAGTCCCGTGATCGCCCGGCCCATGATGAGCGCGTGCACGTCATGCGTGCCTTCGTAGGTGTTCACCGTCTCGAGGTTCGCCGCGTGACGCATCACCTGGAACTCGGCGGAGATGCCGTTGCCGCCGTGCATGTCGCGGGCGATGCGGGCGATATCCAGCGCCTTTCCGCAATTGTTGCGCTTGATGAGGCTGATTGTCTCCGGGACCAGCTCGCCCGTCTCAAGGCGGCGACCGACGCGAAGTGCGGCCTGCAGCCCGAGACTGATCTCGGTCGCCATGTTGGCGAGCTTGAGCTGAACGAGCTGATTGGCGGCGAGGGGCTTTCCAAACTGCTTGCGGTCGAGCGTGTACTGGCGGGCGGCGGCGTAGCAATATTCGGCGGCGCCCATTGAGCCCCACGCAATGCCGTAGCGTGCTCGGTTAAGGCAGCCGAACGGACCTTTCAGCCCTTCGACGTTTGGAAGCAGCGCGTCCTCCCCGACTTCGACGCCATCCATCACGATTTCGCCCGTGATCGAGGCGCGAAGGCTCAGCTTTTCCTTGATCTTCGGCGCCGAAAGGCCGGCCGCGTCCTTTTCGAGCACGAAGCCGCGGATCTTGCCGCCATGCGCGTCCGACTTCGCCCACACGACGAAAACGTCGGCAATCGGCGAGTTGGTGATCCACATCTTGGTGCCGCTCAGCCTGTAGCCGCTCGTCGTCTTCTCGGCGCGGGTCCGCATGCTGCCCGGATCCGACCCGGCGTCCGGCTCGGTCAGTCCGAAACAGCCGATCCACTCGGCCGTCGCGAGCTTCGGCAGATACTTCTGCCGCTGCTCCTCGGAGCCATAGGCATAGATCGGATACATCACGAGGCTCGACTGAACCGAGCAGGCGGAACGGTAACCGCTGTCGACACGCTCGACGGCTCGCGCGATCAGGCCGTAGCTCACATAGCCTAGACCGGCGCCGCCATATTCGTTTGGAATCGTCGCTCCGAGAAGGCCCAGCTCGCCCATCTCGTTCATTATCTCGCGGTCGAATCGTTCCTCGAGGAATGCCGACGTCACGCGCGGTTGGAGCTTCTCCTGCGCGTAGCTCTCGGCTGTATCGCGGACGAGCCGCTCCTCGTCGGTCAGCTGGTGATCGAGGTCGAACGGGTCGGCCCAGTCGAACGGCAACAGCTTCGGCTCATGATTCGCAGCCTCGTCGTGCTGTGCGTCCGCGATTCGTGAAGTCGCCAACTTTGGTCCCCGCGATGTTCAGAAGTTGCGGGCTCCTTAGACTTGTTACTGCGCTTTCGCCACCTTCGTTCCTGCGCCGCCCCCGAAGCTATGCTTGAGCGTGATGCCCACGCTCTTGTGGCGGTTGCGCTCACGGAACTCGTCGATGGTCTGGAGCGGCGTCGCTCGGTTCGGAAAGAAGCGCAAGAGGTCGCGGTCACCGCTCGTTTCAGCCACGTTGTCGATGTCAAGCGTGATCGCGGTGTTCTGCCACGGGCGATACTCGATGAACGCCGTCCAATAGGGTGCACCGTTGAAGTTGGTGTCGTATGAGTCCGTTCGATAGAAGGTGAAGCGCTGGTTGTCGTTGACAGCGAAACCGTAAGACCATTTGCCTGAGTCTCGACGGACGTCGACGTTCCACTGCCATGCCGGATAAAATCCGCTCCACTTGCGCGGTTGGTGGCTGATCGGGTCGTCGACGCGCGTCCGTTGCAGGGTTCCTCCACCCTTGATCCGCAGCCCGTTCCAGAGCCTGGACAAGGGCAGGTCCAGCGTCAGCTGGGCGAAGTCTCGTGTTCCATTGCCGAGATTTCCGGGAGCGTCGAAACAGAGGAACGGGTCATTGGGATGGTCCGGATCGCAGATCAGGATCCGATCTTGCAGCAGGCTGACCTGGTCATAGCCGAGGTCGAGCTTGAACAATCCGTCGCCGAGGAGCGGATGGTCGATGCTGGCCCTCAGTTCCCATGTGCGTTGCGGCTGCAGCTCGGCGTTTCCGCCGTTGACGCGCTGGGCCGACAGGTCCGCGTTGCTGATGAAATCATAGAAATCGAGTTGGGCGACCGTGCGCCGGACTGAGAAAAGAGCGTGCCATTTCCCACCCGGCTTCCAGTCGATAGCCAGATTGGGTTTCAGGAACTTGAGTTGGCGGTCTTCGGTTGCGTCGCCGCTGACCGTGAGATGCGAGAACTCGAAATTGATTCCACCGTCGACTCGGAGCGCGTACGATAAATTCTTGCCGGCGTTGACGTAGACTTCGGCTCTCTTCTCTTCGACGGTCGCTTCGGAGATCGGAAGGTCGATCGGCACTTCTTCGCCGTTCCCATTGAAGGCGAACAGGGACGTGTGATCGTCGAGCGTGTTGTATGAAGCCTCCGCTCCGGTCTCGAACGAGAAGCCGAGCAGGTCCGATCGAGTCCAGCTCACGCGACCGATGGTCTCGTTTCGCTGGGCGTCGATGATCTGGTGAAAACCGCCCACCACAGTCGCGCCGTCCTGGATCAACCCATTGCGGACGAGCGAAAGATCGACGTCGTCGCGCTTGCGGCGAGTGGCGAGACCGACGAACTTGATTGCACCGTCGGCGACCGGGCGGGTGACGTCACCACCCAGCTCCAAGACCGGATCGCGATAATTCTGATAGAGATTGTCGTCGTGCTGAGGGGCGTTTGCCGGCGTCACGAGGTTACGTTGATAGAGGTTGAACTTGCTCGGCTGCCAGCGGACGTTGATCCGATATGCGTCGTCGGAGCCTCGGACGAGCGCGTAGGCGCCAGCGATGAATGGATCCCGGTTTTCGTAGACATTGTGCTTGCGGCGGAACTCGACGACATCACCCGTCGCCATGTCGGTCAGCGTGTCGGTGCCTTCTTCATATTGCTTGTTGAGCTGAGTTCCGGCGGACAAATTGAGGCTCGAGGGTCCCTTTTGGTAGATTGCATTCCCCGAGAGGTTCGGCTGGATGTAGCCGGTATAACGCCGCGTCGCGCTCGCCGTGACGTTCGCATCGAGACCGGCCGCGTCCGACAAGACCACATTGAGGACCAGGCTCTTGCCCGCATAGTCGGAGCCATAGAGGTCTCCGGGGCCTACCTCGACCCGCACCACCCGCTGTGCCGGGATGCGCTGTAACGTAACGTCCAGGGTTTCCGCCTTCGAGCTCGGTCTCGAGCCGTTGATGACGACATTGCCCGCCGTCCCGGCGAATCCGCGCACGTCGACGCTGCCGTTGACCCCTTGGGTGCTTCCGAGGTCCAGCTGGAAGCCCGGGACGTGCTGGATGATGTCATATGCGGTGCGCGGCGCGAACTCGGCAAAGTAGGCGGCGTCGTAGACGGTCGTTCGGTTGCCGGCGCCTGGCGGCGCTCCTTGACTCGCAGGACCAATCTGCCTGGCAAGACCTGGTGTTCCAGCGACCAGTGCAGTTGCGGCAGCTCCCGCAAGCACGAACGCTCGCATTCAATTTCCCCTCTGTTACTTGGGTGCGAGGCTGGTGCGCGTGGATGCATGCGGCCACGTCGCTTCGACCAATCGACAGACGTTTCGGCGGGCCGCTCGGCAGCGCCTGCGGCCCGACGAACGACCTTCAGTTTCTCCGGCCGAAGGCCTTGAGCTCGACGAGTTTGTCGACTGGCGGCAGCCCGGAATCGACCGCTGCGACCTTCTGCACGAACTCGGGCGTGATGTTCAGCGCCTTGAGCTGCACCAGCTGGTCGACCGGCAGATGGCGGTAACCGATGCGGTCGAAGCCGGCGATGAACTCGGGCGTGATGTCGAGGGCCTTTAGCTGAACGAGTTCGTCAGCGGGCAGCTTCGCGTAACCGGCGCGGACGAAGCCGGCGATCCACTCCGGCGTGATATTGAGCGCCTTGAACTGGATCAGGGAGTCGACCGAGCCGGGGCGATAGCCGGCGCGAGCCATCTCGCTGATGTAAGCACCGGTGACGCGTAGCGCCGAGAGTGCCATTAGATTGTCGATCGAGGGCGTCGGGTAGTGAGCTTCGGCGACCGCGTCGATGACGTCACGGCGAGCGTCCACGGCCATCAGGCCGAACGACTGCTCGAACGAGGGCCGGCCGATCCCGCGGCTCTCGATCAGCTGCGTGAAACCGGGGTTCGGAGTGAAGCTGCAATCGCCATTAGCATGGGATTGGCCGCCATTGCCCGAGCAGTCGAGCCGTCCCGCTTCGCGGATCACGGCGAAGCGGAGGGGACGGCTACCGGCGCCACGAAACCCCGCAAGGTCGAGTCCAGCGAGGTCGGTCGGACGAAAGTCGGTCGACCAGCTGTTCTCGTTGCGGCCGTTGACGTCACGACGAAATCGGGCCTCGATGCTGTCTCCGTTTCCGCGGTTCGGCTCGAGTGTGAAGTGAACCCATCCAGCTGAGGCGGCGGTGCATGCCGACGAAACACTGATGAAGGCGAGAAGCAGGGCACCGATAAGAGCGAATGCGCGGTTCATGGTCGGTCTCCTTCCAGTTCTTCGGGCAAAGTTCGCCCGGTCGCCCAAATCGGGCGCTTCAAATTCACTTTGTCCTTCAGGTCAGCGGGTCAGCGCTGCATCAGGGGCCGTCGCGGCTCGCCTTGATCTCCTCCGGAGTCAGGCCCATCGCTTTGGCCTGGACCAGCTCATCGACGTCGAGGTGGGTGAAGCCGGCACGCCGGAACCGCTCCACATCGCTGGGCATGACGCCGACCGCCCTCAACTGCGTGAGCTCTTCGAGCGAAAGGCGCGGATAGCCGACAGCGGCCATGGCCCGGATGTAATCGGTGCGAACGCCGGCAGCGAAGGCACCGACGATGTCGTCAGCGTCGACGTTGCGATATCCTTCGCGCGCCAGCTCCTGGATGAAGTCAGGAGTGACTCCGACGGCCTTCAGCTGGACAATGTCCTCGCTCGTTAGACGCAGCTGAGGTAGCGCCGATCTGATGGAGGCGATATATTCCGGGGTCACCCCGACGGCCTTCATCGCCACCGCGCT
>DASQYQ010000092.1:0-5124 GCA_035639115.1 Sphingomicrobium sp.
CCGATCGTCGACAGGTAGCGGTCGCGGTAATTTTGATAGATTTTGCCCGGAACTTTGAGATCAAGCGTGTCGGCCTTGAGGTCGGCCAGTCGAGCGTCGTCGGATGGGTGCGTGTCGAAGATCGAGCCGCGGTCGCGGCGCCTTCCGCGATAGGAGGCGCTCGCCTGCTCCTCGCCGATCAGTTGCTGCCAGACGATGGCCATTTCCATCGGGTCGTAGCCGGCTTGCGTGATGAGTTTGACGCCCATGGCGTCGGCCTCGGCCTCCATTTCCCGGCTGTACTTGAAGAGGGAAAGGACTGTGCCGAGCTGTGCCAGCTGCACATAATCGCCGAGGTAGACGCCGGCGCCTGCGCCGCCGATTCCGGCAAGCATCGACGCGATCGCGAAGAGATCGGTCTTGCGCCGCTCGTCGCGCCAGGAGCGGATCTCATGGCGGCGAAGGAAATGGCCCGATTCGTGGGCGATCACTCCGGCTAGCTGCGCCTCGTTGCGCATGCGCAGCAGCAGTCCCGAGAAGACGACCGCGAACCCGGTCGGGAACATCATCGCGTTGAAGTCCGGAATCCGCATCAAGTAGATTCGGAAGTCCTTGGCTGCTGGTCCACCGACATGCCCGATGAGATCGCGCAAATAGCCCGTGATATTTGGGTCGGTGATGAGGAGATTGGTGTCGGCGATTTCCTCCTCGATTCGGGCCATGTCGTTCCAGAGGCCCTGTTCGTCTCTGTCTGTCGGCTTGAACCCGGGTCCGATGAGCGGGACCATGTCCGCGGGCTTGATTCGGGCGCTTGCGACGCCGGTGTGAAGAGCCGCGGTCGCGGCGCCTCCACCTATGAGCAGGGCGCGCCGAGTGATCTCGAGGCAGCGCCTGCACATCAGCGCGCGACCGGGTTCGTGTCGACTCGGCCTTTGACGGCGTCCTTGCCCGGCTTCATTCGTCCGAGCAGCCGATCGACCATCTGCGCCGCGCCTTCGGGAGTCCTGAGGTCGCCGAAGGAGATTCCGGGCACCTGGCTCGCGGCGTCGACAACGTTGAACCACACGACCTGGCCGGTCTTGAGGTCGACGAGCGAGGCATAGTCGAGCTGCTCGGCGCCGCCGACGTTCGGTGCGCAGAAACCGACGACGCAGCCAGCGAGACCAAGGACGCCGAGCGCGATTCTTCCAGTGGATGCGACCTGGTCTTCGGCGTGGAGGAAAAGCGCGTAGTCGTAGCCAGTCTTCTGTCCCAGCTTCACAGCGTCCGCGCCGAGCGTCCAGTCGAGCCCCCTCCCGCGCTTGGTGGGCAAGGAGTTGCCGGCATATTTCGCGTCGACGATCGATTCATCGACGACGAAGTTCAAGCGCTCGACGTCGGCGAGTTCCTGCTCCGGGACATTCGCCAATGCATTGCGATGGTCGATTATGGTGACGTTGCCGCCGTTCGCCGCCTGCTGCGCCTTCAGCGCCGCTATGATGTTGGTCCGCGCCTGGTCGGTCCATTCGGCACGCGGTTCGACCATGCCGCCGGTCGTGAGAGAGCCGACGGTGACGTCCGGGCGAAGGACGAGAAGCTTGTAATCGCCTTCGGGCGGAGTGAACTCTTCATTGGCATATTGCCGGGTCTGGACGCACGCGCTGACTGCAAGGCTCGCCGCGAGACCCGCCGCTAAACTCCACCGTCGCATCCGCACCCCTCCGCACCCTCGACAGGCATTTCATGCCTGAATGCGGGGGGAAAGAAAAGCCCGTGTTTTTAGATGCTTAGTGTGGACAGAAGGCCGGTGTGCCGTCGAGGCAATGCCCGTCGACAGAGCCTGGAGCAAGCGGAAGGCCGATTAGCGCCGCCAGCGTCGGCATGATGTCGACCGTGTCCGTCGGAGCAGTGATCGTCGCGCCCCGGAAGCCGCCGCGCCAGAAGATGATCGGAACGCGGCGGTCGTAATCATATGGGCTGCCATGCGTGGCGACCGATTTGGTGACGTGGCCGATCGGAGTCACGTGCTGCTTGAGGATGACGATGAAATCGCCCGAGCGCTGCGGGTCGAACGAGGCGCGTGCGCGCTGGAGCAGCGACCAAGTGTCGGGGCTCGACGTCGGCACCGGCGTTCGGGCAAGCTCGTCATGGGTGAAGACCGCTGCGACCTGCGGGTGAGCCCGATACTCGGCCATCGCCTCGCTGAGAACGCGCGCCTGATCCACGGCACTGAGGCTTCGGTCGACATAGATGTCGCCGGAAACGTCACCCAGCAGTACCGGGCCGGCGAGGCCGAACCTGGCGCCGATCGCCTTGCCCATTGCCGACGCGCCAAGCGCAGGATCGACCCGCTGGGCATCCGGCGCTCCGTGGAGCTTGAGCCGCTCGGGAAGATCCTGCCCGCCATGGTCCGCGGTCAGCGCGACCGCATAATCAACGCCGGTACTGTCGAGGAAGCCCAGGAAATCGCCGATCTCACGATCAAGCTCGAGCATGTTGAGGCACATCTCCTGCCCTTCGGTCCCGTAATCGTGGCCGACATAGTCGGTCGCCGACAGGCCGACGCTGAGAACGTCCGGCGCATTTCCCTGGCCGAGGCGCATTTCGCGCACCAGCCCGGCTGCCGCGGCGAGGATGGCTCCATCGAACTGGGGCGATGCGTCGAAAGAATCCACATCGCCGCCGGCGCGGGCGAAAGTTCCGGCGCCGACGGGCGCATGCCCCTGAACCGGAATCGCTTGCGCCTTGGAGGAGCAAAGCGGCGTCGGCTCAAGGCCTTCGAACGGGGCCGCCAGCATCCGACCGACGACGGCGTTGGTCGCTGCTATCGTCGCCGGCGTTGGAACACCGCCAAGATCGGACGAGAACTGCTTGCCGGTCCAGTACCAGCGCTGATCGGCTCGATGGCCGCCCATCATGACCGCCGCCCGATCCTTGCCTGCGACCGCCACGTTGCGGCTCGAAGGCCACTCGGCCTTCATCAGCTCGCCGAGGGTAGGAACGCGCAGGTTCATGGAAGAAACCGTGTAATGCGAATGGCTTGTCCCTGGGACCTGAGGATCTTCGGAACAATAGATGACCTTGTCAGGACGCTGCACCGACTGGTCGATCCAAATGTTGCCGATGATTCCCGTGCGCGACGGATGGTCGCCGGTGAGGATCGTCGAGTGCCCCGGGCAGGTCTCGGTATTGGCATGCGACTGGTAGGCCTTGTCGAACACTGTTCCCGACGCGAGCCGGGCGAGGCCGGCGCTGAATTGCGGCCGGTACTCGTCGAAAAGGTCCGCCGAGAACTGGTCGACCGAAATCACCACAAGCAATTTGGGCGGCGGAGGCTGCTGCGCGAATGCGGGGCAAGCGAGGAAAGCCGCGGCCGCGGCTGCAATCAACTTACGAATGGCCGTCACTCCTGGCGCCGACGGTTTAAGACAGTTTCGCCCGAAGCCGCTCGTTGACGAGCTTCGGATTGGCCTTTCCGGCCATCGCCTTCATCGTCTGGCCGACGAAGAAGCCGAACAGCTGCTCCTTGCCGCTCTTGTACTCGGCGACCTTGTCGCCGTTGGCGGCGAGCACCTTGTCGATCTCGGCATCGATCGCTCCGGTGTCGCTGGTCTGCCTGAGGCCGCGCTCCTCGACGATCGCTCCCGCACCCTGCCCCGTCTCGAGCATGATCTCGAAGACCTGCTTGGCGATCGTCCCGGAAATCGTCCCGTCAGCGACGAGCGCGAGAAGCTCGGCGGCCTGCTTCGGCGAAACCGGGCTCTGATCGATGTTCTCACCGCGGCGGTTCAGCGCTCCGAACAGCTCGGCGACCACCCAGTTCGCCGCCTGCTTCGGTTCCGCTCCGGAATCGAGCAACTCATCGAACCAGCGCGCAGTCTCGACTTCGGCAGTCAAAACGCCGGCATTGTAAGAGGTTATGCCGAGCCCTTCATAACGCTTCCGCTTGATGTCCGGAAGCTCCGGAAGGGTCGCTCGGCAGTCCTCGAGGAACGCGTCGTCCAGCTCCAAAGGAAGCAGGTCGGGGTCGGGGAAATAGCGATAATCGTGCGCATCTTCCTTCGAGCGAAGCGAGCGCGTCACGTTCTTGTCGGGGTCATAGAGCCGCGTTTCTTGGACGACACTGCCGCCTTCCTCGATCAGTTCGACCTGACGCCTGGCCTCATGCTCGACGACGGCCATCACGAAGCGCACGGAATTGACGTTCTTGGTTTCGGTCCGGGTGCCGAACTCGCCACCGGGCTTGCGCACGCTGACGTTCACGTCCGCGCGCATCGAGCCTTCCTCCATATTTCCGTCGCACGATCCGACATAGCGCAGGATCGATCGCAGCTTCCTTAGGTAAGCCCCTGCTTCGGCGGGAGAACGCATGTCTGGACGCGACACGATCTCCATCAGCGCCACGCCGCAGCGGTTGAGGTCGACATAGCTCATGGTCGCATGCTGATCGTGCATCAGCTTGCCCGCGTCCTGCTCGACGTGAATCCGCTCGATGCCGATTTTCTTGGCCGAGCCCTCGTCCTTTTCGTCCACGAGGATCTCGAGTTCGCCCTCGCCCACCAGCGGATGGTAGAGCTGGCTGATCTGATAGCCCTGCGGAAGGTCAGCGTAGAAATAGTTCTTCCGGTCGAAGCGAGACCATTTGTTGATCTTCGCTTCGAGCGCCATTCCGGTTCGGACAGCTTGCCGGATGCACTCTCGATTTGGAACTGGAAGCATACCGGGCATCGCCGCGTCGACGAGGCTCACCTGCGTGTTCGGCTCGGCGCCGAACGCTGTCGCCGCGCCGGAGAAGAGCTTCGCATTGGAGACGACCTGCGCGTGCACTTCGAGGCCGACTACAACCTCCCACTCGCCGGTTTCGCCACGGATTCGATAGTCGCTCACGCTTTTTCCTTAGGAGTTTCCGTGATTCCAAGCTCCCTCCGCCGGCGGCGGAGGATTGAGCAGCCGCCGCCCCAGGCCGGCTCCGCGAGCAGGAGCGGTTGCAATCACCACCATTTGTCCGGGCGCGCGGTGAAGCCCGCCCGCTCCTCGATCGCCAGTCCCGCGTTGAGCACCGTCTGCTCGTCGAGTTCGTTGCCGATGAGATGGAGGCCGAGCGGGAGCCCCTGCCCGTCAACGCGGCCGGGAACGCTCATCGCCGGCAGTCCGGCAAGGCTCGCC
>DASQYQ010000093.1:0-3321 GCA_035639115.1 Sphingomicrobium sp.
TCTCGAACATGGGAGACCGAAAGGCGCTGATATATTGGGAGGCGGAGCGCTGATCCGAATTGTCGATCAGGCTCTTCTGGAAGATGACCGGATGCGGCGCGTTGATGATTGCAAGACGCCTCAGCCGCTCGTCGCCGCGAAGCGCCGCGGTCCAGCTGATCGCGCCGCCCCAGTCGTGCCCGACAAGCGCGAAACGCTCGATCGAAAGCGCGCCGGCAAGCGCGAAGATGTCGTCGACTAGGAGGTCGGCTTCATAGGAATCGACGTCTTTCGGCCGATCGGAACCCGCAAACCCGCGCTGGTCGGGCATGACGAGGTAGAAATCCTCTTCGAGCCGAGGCGCGATCTCGCGCCAGGTGCGATGCGATTCGGGAAAGCCGTGAAGAAGGATGACCGGCGGCTTCGAAGGATCCCCGGCGAGCGCAAGGTTGAGAGTGACACCGGTGCTTAGCGGGACCCGCTTGAAGTCGCTCACGGATAGGAGACCGTCTTCGGAACCTCCGGAATGGGAATGAACTCCTGGTCGTCGCCTGGGATCAGCGGGAAGCGCAACGCCTTCCAGTCTTCCTTCGCCTGGTTGATCCGGTCGCGCGACGAGGAAACGAAATTCCAGAAGACGAAGCGGCGAGTGGTGAAGGCCTCTCCGCCCATGAGCATGGCTCGAGCGCCGCCGCCGCTCCACAGCTTCGCTTCGTGACCAGGCCGAAGGACGTAAAGCGTGAAGGGTTCGAGCCTTTGACCGTCTAGCTCGGCCTCGCCGCCGACGAGCATCACACCCCGCTCATCGGCGTCGGCCTCGATCGGGATCGACGCGCCGGTGAGTTCGATGTCGGCGTAGATCGTGGGAGAATCGCAGCGGGTCGCAGCCGTCCTTCCCCACAGAGTGCCCATCAGAACGCGCGCATGGACTCCTGCATCCTCGATTGTCGGCAGCTGGTTCTCGGTTACGTGGTCGAACGCTGGATCCACCTCTTCGCGGCCATCGGGAAGCGCGATCCATGTCTGCATTCCATAGAGACTCGGTCCCGTCGGCCGAAGTGCGTGCGGCGAGCGCTCCGAATGGACGATCCCGCTGCCGGCAGTCATCAGGTTGATCGCTCCGGGCTCAATGACGGCGTGGCTGCCGATGCTGTCGCGATGCTCGATCGCGCCTTCGAACAGATAGGTAACGGTGGCGAGATTAATGTGTGGATGCGGCCGCACGTCCATGCCCCGGCCGGCGGGAAGACGCGCCGGGCCGAACTCGTCGACGAAGATGAACGGCCCAACCATCGTCCGCTCGCGCGCTGGGAGGGTCCGGTTCACCTTGAAGTCGCCAAGATCGTGAGTGACCGGGGTGATCACTTGCTCAAACGCCGTCTCGATCGTCGCCATCGTCATTCTCCAGGAGCGGTTGCGCGGATGGACAAGGCGTGCACTCGTTCGCGCATCAGATCGCCGAGCGCGCCATAGATCATTCGCTGCCGTTCGACACGGCTCTTACCTACGAATGCCGGGCTCTCAATGCGCAAGGTGAAGTGGCTCTCGCCGGCCGGGTTGTAGCCAGCGTGGCCGCGGTGCTGCTCGCTGTCGTCGATCAGCTCGACCCGGCCCGGCGAAAGCGCCGAATTGAGCCGGCGGAGCATTTCAGTCGCGAGCGGTCCGGTGGTTTGGGCGTTCATTCGACCTATATAATGGGGTTCAATGGCGACGAAGCAATCCAGGCTGCACGGAAGGGTCGAAGGGGCGAGGGCGAGGTGCGCAGTCCCCGGCTGCACCGCGCCCGGCGAGTTCAAGGCGCCGCTCCAGGCTGCCAACTTCGACGGGCCGGGAAGCTGGCGATTCCTGTGCCTCGACCACGTCCGCGAGCATAATTCGAAATATAATTTCTTCGACGGGATGAGCACCGACGAGATCACCCGGGCGCAGCATCCGCTGGCGGGCTGGGATCGGCCGAGCCGCCGCTTCAGCGACGGTGCTGATCCGCCGCCGCGGTGGAGCGACTTCTCGGACCCGCTCGATGCGATCTCAGGCCGCTTCGGCAAGATCCGCGAGCAGGCCAGGCAGTCGCGCTTCAGCAAGCCGGAACAGCGCGCCCTCTCGGTGTTGGGGCTGGGCGAGGATGCCGACCGCCATGCCGTCCGCCAGCGTTATTCGAACCTCGTTCGGCGCTACCACCCCGACAAGAACGGCGGCGATCGTTCGCACGAGGCGCGGCTCGGCGAGGTGATCGAGGCTTATCAGCTGCTGAGGAAGTCGGCGGCTTTCGCTTAGTCGCGGTCGGGAGCGCCAAGCGGAAAATAGGGACGGTACGGCCGCGCCTCGTCGACCACTCGAGCGACGACCGGGTGAGCGAGCAATCGCGCGCGATACGAAGCCAGCCTGGGGCGCGCGGGGCCAATCTCTTCGACCCAATCGGCATAGAAGAGGGCGGGGGCAGCGGCGCAATCGGCAAGCGAGAATTGCCCGCCCGCCGCCCAGTCGCCGTCGGGGAGATTTGCCTCGAGCCAGTCGTAGGCGATGTGCAAATTCTTGCGTCCTTGTTCGGCCCCATAAGCATCGCCCATGCCTTCGGGCCGAAGCGCATGATTGACGGCGGGCTGCATGTTACCCTGGACATAGAGGTCGAAGAACCGGTCGAGGAACCGGACCTGGCGGCCAAGCTCGCCTTCGGGAATCCAGCTGTTGGGGCCCGGATGCTTCGCCTGAAGATGTTCGATGATGCAGCTGGTCTCGACTATCGGCTCACCGTCGTCGAGGAGCAGCGGAAACTTGCCGAACGGCCAGATCCGCTTCAGCTCGGCGTAATTCTCCTCATTCTCCGGGACCTGCCGAAACCGAAACTCGGTTCCGTCGGCATAGAGCGGAATTAGCACCTTCCAGGTGTAAGAGGAGAAAGGGTGTCCGAACAGTTCAAGCTTCACCATTCACCTGCCTTGATCTTCTCACGCAACTCCAAGGTCGCGTCGCTTGGTTCCTTGGTCTCGAACGTACCCGTCTGAACGTCTCCTGACGGTTCGTACGACGTGTAGACGACGCCCTTGTCCGATACCGCATGGTCGGTCAGCCTAAACGCGCCCGGGGCTTCCGAGCCGTCGAACAGACGCTTGCCGCGGCCCAGGACCAACGGGAACCGAATCAGGATCAGCCGGTCGATCAATCGGCCCGAAAGCAGTGGCGGGTAAAGGGTGCTGCTGCCCTGGATCAGCAGGTCGCGGCCCTCGCTGCGCTTGAGCTCGGCTACCACGTCGGAAGTGTCGCCTGACAGCTTGTGGCTGTTCTCCCACGTCAAAGGCGCATCCGAATGGGTCAGCACGTACTTGTTGATGCGCTGGAATTTCT
>DASQYQ010000094.1:0-4061 GCA_035639115.1 Sphingomicrobium sp.
AAGCAGGAAATCGCTCACAATGCAGGTCCCATTCGAATGTTGGCCACAGCCTGTGCAGCGATACCCTCGCGCCGGCCGGTGAAGCCCAGTCCTTCTGTGGTCGTTGCCTTGATGCTCACCTGCTCGACGGTCAGCCCCGCAATCTCGGCTATGCGCGTCCGCATGGCACTCCTGTGAGGGCCGACCTTCGGCTCCTCAGCGATGACGGTACAATCCACGTGATCGATGATCGCTCCGCGAGCCCGCAGCAACTCGACCGCATGGGCGAGGAAAAGCGACGAGTCCGCTCCCTTCCAGCGCGGGTCGGAAGGCGGAAAATGTTCACCTAGATCGCCTAACCCGCCGGCGCCGAGGAGGGCATCGGTGATTGCATGGAGAACGACGTCCGCGTCGCTATGCCCGGCGAGGCCACGGCCGTGGGGCACTTCGATTCCACCGAGCACTAGCGGTCCCTCGCCAGCGAATGCGTGCACGTCGAAGCCCAATCCGGTCCGCGGACTGAGCCGGCCTGCAAGCCACTGCTCGGCCCGCTCGAAGTCGGCGGGTAGGGTCAATTTCGTCAGCGCGGGATCGCCGTCGACAGCGGCGACCTTCATGCCGGCAGCTCTGAGGACTGTGGTTTCATCGGTGGGCGAGGGGCCGTCCCAGCGCTCGTAGGCAGACCTAAGAGCGTCAATTCGAAAGGCCTGCGGAGTCTGCACTCGAACGAGACCGCTGCGATCGACGGGAGCCTGGAGTGTGCAGCCGGCGTGAGCCAGCGTGTCGCCGACCGGAAGCACTGGAGCAGCGCCTTCGTAGAACTCCAAGCTGGCGACTAGCCTGTCGACGACTGCTTGCGGGCAGAAGGGGCGTGCGGCGTCATGGACGAGGACCGAGTCGCTTTCGACGGCGGCGATGCCAGCACGGACGGAATCGGAGCGCTCGGCGCCACCTTCGATGGGATCGCCGACAGCCAATCCCTTTAGCGAGGCGAGCGCCTGCTCCTGCTGTCCTTTGCCGATCACGACACGGACGGATTGCACGGCAGGGTGACGGATCAGGGACTCCACGGCCCAGCGAAGCACGGTTTTTCCGCCGAGCGTGCGGTATTGTTTGGGCACACCGCCGCCCAAGCGTTCGCCTTTCCCGGCAGCGACGATGAGGGCCGTTACGGTCATTGGCGCGGCCCTCTAGGCGCGCTTGCCTTGTCCGCCAAGGGCTCTTGCCCTATCTCCTGCCTTCCCCAAAGCCATGACTAGCCTGTTGAAGCCCATCAAGATCGGCCCGGTCGAGGTCGCGTCGCCGGTGATCCTGGCGCCGATGACGGCTGTCACCGACCTTCCGTTCCGGCGGGCGGTGAAGCATTATGGCGCGGGGCTGACGGTCACGGAGATGATCGCCAGCCAGGCGATGGTCCGTGAAACGCGGCAGTCGCTTCAAAAGTCGCTCTGGGACCCTTCGGAAGAGCCGGTGTCGATGCAGCTCGCTGGCTGCGAACCTCAAGTGATGGCGGAGGCGGCCAAGCTCAACGAGCAGCGCGGCGCGGCGATCATCGACATCAATATGGGATGCCCGGTGAAGAAGGTCGTCAACGGCTGGGCGGGGTCAGCCTTGATGCGGGATCTCACGACTGCGGCCGCCATCATCGGGGCGACGGTGAAGGCCGTGAAGGTCCCCGTGACGCTCAAGACTCGCATGGGTTGGGACCACAACAGCCTAAACGCTCCGGAGCTCGCGCGAATCGCCGAGGACCTCGGCGTGCAGATGATCACGATACACGGACGAACGCGCTGCCAGCTCTACAAGGGAGAGGCGGACTGGGCCTTCGTTCGGCGGGTCAAAGAAGCAGTGTCGGTGCCGGTCATCGTCAACGGCGATATCAACTCCGTCGACGATGCCCGTGAAGCCCTGCGCCAGTCCGGCGCAGACGGAGTGATGGTCGGCCGTGGCTCCTATGGCCGGCCGTGGTTCGTTTCGCAGGTGATGAGCGAGCTTGGCGGAGGAGGGCATCGGCCCGAGCCGAGCCTGGATGAGCAGCTTGCGACCATGCTTCGGCAGTATGACGAAATGCTCGAGCTCTATGGTACGCACACCGGCGTCAATCTCGCGCGGAAGCACATCGGCTGGTACACCAAAGGGCTGCCCGGTTCCGCCGAGCTAAGGAATCTCGTGAACCAACAGGACGATGCTGCTGTTGTCACTCGGATGTTGCATGAATTCTATTCGCCGTGGCTCGCGCGCTCGGCGGCCTGACGCAAAGGGCTTCCAAACGGGTGTGTTGATTCTGCAACGGTCGTGCTAGGGCCGTTCCGAATGGACGCGCGTACGGCCGAATCGCCCGTAACATTGCAGCGAGAGAGCTGGCTTCGCCGTGAGCGGGCGAGCGGGCGGTTCTACGACCGCCTGATGGTTCTGCTCGGCCTGGTGATGCTGGCAATGGTCGGACTCGCCGTGGCGATTCTCCGACGCGAGGCGCAGCCTGGATCGCTGTTGTCGGGACCGCTGGCAGCGCTCCTGCTGATCGGCATTCTTCTCCCCGCGATCGCCGTCATGGCGCTCTATGCGCGCAAGGTGGCCGTTCGTAGAGCGGAGGAGGGCGGTCTTGGAAGCGGTCGCCTCCACGTGCGCCTTGTTGCGCTGTTCACCGCGATTGCCGCCGTTCCGACAGTGCTGGTTGCGATCTTCGCTTCGGTACTCTTTCAAAGCGGCCTCGAATTTTGGTTCTCTAACCGAGCCCGCAACATGCTCGAGAACTCCGTTCAAATCGCGCGCGGACGATACCAGGACGAGGTCGACAGGGTTGCGAACGAGACCGCAACCGCCAGCAGCAATGTCGCAGACTATCTTCACCAGACCACGATCGACGATCCCCGCTTCGCGCTAGCCTTTGCGAAGCTTCAGGTGCTCAATCGCGGCCTCTCAGAGGCGATCATCTTCACATATGGCGCGGACAAGCAGATTCGCACGCTGGCGCTCGTTAATCCCTATGATCGCCCGCTAACGAAGGACATTCTTCCTTCCGCGCTTAGTCGGCTTCAACATCAGCCGGTTGTTTCGATCACCTCTCCGGATCGCATTGGGGCTGTCACCAAACTCGACTACCTGCCCAATAGTTATCTTTACGAGGCACGAGTCTTCGATCCTCAATTCCGAGACCAAATCCAGCGCGCGAGCGATGTGCTTCACGATTACCGGGCGCTCCTGAAGCGCTCGCGGGTGAACCAGCTTCGGTTCAATGCGGCGCTCCTACTTGGCTCGCTGATCATCGTCGGACTTTCGATTCTCACTGCCCTGAAGCTTGCCGATCGGCTCGTTCGCCCCGTCGGGGAGCTGGTCGATGCAGCGGGACGTATCGAGACGGGTGACTTCTCAGCGCGCGTTCCTGTCTCCAACACCGAGGACGAGGTTCAAACGCTCGCGACCGCCTTCAACCAGATGACCGAGCGGCTCGAGGAGCAGACGACCGAGCTCCGCACCGCGAACACGCAGCTTGAGACTCGCGGAGCCTTTATGGAGGCGGTGCTGTCGAGCGTCACGGCGGGTGTGATCGCGGTCGATACGCAGCACAATATCCTTCTGCTCAACCGTTCCGCGGAGACCTTGCTTGAGCAGGGCGAGTCGATCGACGGCAAGGCGCTTGGCTCCGCATCGCCGGAACTCGAAGAATTCATGCGCGGGCAGCAGTCCGAAGCGAACGTGCTGATTACGGCCGACGGCGTGCAGCGCACGCTCGCCGTGAAGCGGGTTCGCTATCAGGACGGCTCGGTGCTGACCTTCGACGACATCACCGACCAGCTGACCGACCAGCGTCGGGCGGCATGGTCGGACATCGCGCGCCGCATCGCGCACGAGATCAAGAACCCGCTGACCCCGATTCAGCTCGCGGCCGAGCGGCTGCAGCGCCGGTTCGGCGGAGAAATCGCTTCCGACAAGGAGACCTTCGAACGGCTGACCGGTACCATCGTCCGCCAGGTCGGCGACCTTCGCCGAATGGTCGACGAGTTCTCGAACTTTGCGCGCATGCCAAAGCCGGTGTTCCGCGACGAGAACGTTCACGAGATCGCTCGGCAGGCGCTATTCCT
>DASQYQ010000095.1:0-3184 GCA_035639115.1 Sphingomicrobium sp.
TGGCCCGTAGCCGAGCTGGCCGGCATAGACTCCGCACGTGTTGCAGATCGCGTCCTGGCGTCGGAATGCAGCGGCTACGGGGATTCCGTAGCGGAAGGCGAAGTTGGCGAAATGATGCGACGCGCGCGGGCTCCAGTCCGCGCCGCCAACGATCGCGACCGGTGAAGCGGCTTCCTTCAACAGCTCGAACATGGCCTGCACTGCACCCGGGTCGGGCTCTTCGGCGAGCGGCGGCACGCATGGACGATCCGGGACGTCGACTTCATCGCGGAGCATGTCCTCGGGGAGAGCGAGCACGACCGGGCCCGGGCGCCCGGCGGTGGCGACTCGGTAGGCGCGGTAGATGAACTCGGGGATGCGCGCCGCATCCTCGATCCGGGCCGCCCATTTGGCGATAGGGGCGAAGAATTGCGGGAAGTCGATTTCCTGGAACCCTTCGCGCTCGCGATCGCCGCGCGCGACGTCGCCGATGAAGAGGATCATCGGAGTCGAATCCTGGAAGGCGACGTGGACTCCGGCGCTGGCGTTGGTCGCGCCCGGGCCGCGGGTGACGAAGGCGATTCCGGGGCGGCCGGTCATCTTGCCGTCGGCATCGGCCATGTAAGCGACGCCGCCCTCTTGCCGGCAGACGATCGTCTCGATTTCAGGAGCGTCGTGGAGCGCGTCGAGCACCGCGAGGAAGCTCTCGCCCGGAACTGTGAAGGTGCGGTCGCTCCCTTGGATCCTGAGCTGATCGACGAGGACGCGGCCGCCGGTGCGCTTGGTCATGGGCGGGCACCTAACCGATCAGCTGGCGAGACGCCACGGGGAGGTATTTGCGCGACGTCCCGACTCGCCGCCTGCCAAGCGCGATGGACGAGAGCAGTCTTGAAGCCCTTGGGGGACGATGACGATGGTCAATCCAGTCCAGGCTTATCTAGACTTGGGTCAGGCCTGGTGAATCGCCTTCACCACTTGATAGCTTTCGAGGCCTTCTTTCCCACCTTCGCTGCCGAAGCCCGAATCCTTCACTCCGCCGAACGGCGTGTCGGCGCCGCTGATTGCGAAGGTGTTGATCCCGACCATGCCGCTCTCGACCAGGTCTCCGATCAGGTTGGCTCGGCGGCCGTTCTCGGTGAAGGCGAAGGCGGCGAGGCCATAGGGCAATCGGTTGGCCTGCTCGATCACTTCCTCGAACGTGTCGAACGGGCGGCTGACCGCGACCGGACCGAACGGCTCGTCGTTCATGATGTTCGCTTCGTTGGGGACGTCTGCGAGAAGTGTCGGTTGGAAGAAGAAGCCCCCATTACCGCGCTCGCCGCCGGCGAGCACTCGGGCGCCCTTCGCCTTGGCGTCCTGCACCAGGCTTTCGATCGCGTCAGGGCGGCGCGCGTTGGCGAGCGGACCCATCTTCACGCCGTCCTCGAGACCGTTGCCGACCTTCACCTTCTGGGTGCGCTCGGCGAAGCCCTTCACGAAGGCGTCGTAGATGCCGCGCTGGACGTAGAAGCGAGTTGGGGAGACGCACACCTGGCCGGCGTTCCGGAACTTCTGCGGGACGACCATGTCGAGCGTCTTTTCGAGGTCGCAATCGTCGAAGATCAGCACCGGAGCATGGCCGCCGAGCTCCATCGTCACTCGGGTCATGCTGTCGGCACAAAGCCGCATCAGATGCTTGCCGACCGCGGTCGAGCCCGTGAAACTCACCTTGCGGATCACCCGGCTGGCGATCAGCGTTTCGCTGACCAGGCCCGCATCGCCGTGAACCAGCTGAGCGACCCCGTTCGGAATGCCCGCATCAGCAAGCGCGCGGAACAGCTCGGTTCCGACGCCCGGAGTCTCGTGCGGCGGGCGCGAGATCACGGTGCAGCCCGCCGCGAGGGCGGCGCTGACCTTCTTGGCCAGCAAATAGATCGGGAAGTTCCACGGCGTGAAGGTCGCCGTCGGCCCGACCGGCTGGCGGATGACCCGGCTCAGCTGGCCCGCGGGCCGGACGAGCGTTCGGCCGTAATCCCGCTTCGCATCCTCTGCATACCAGTCGAATAGCTGAGCCGAAGCGAGCGTCTCGAGCTTGGCCTCCGTGAGCGGCTTCCCCTGCTCCTGGGTCATCGTCGCCGCGATTCGCTCGACACGCTCGCGCAGCAGCTGCGCGGCCTTGTGCAGGATCGCCCCGCGCCTCTCGACGTCCATCGCGCGCCATTCCGGCCACGCCCGCTCGGAGGCCGCCAATGCCTCTTCGAGGTCGGCCTTCGTGGCGTAAGGGACTTCGGCGATCGGCTTTGCGTCAACCGGGTTGACGACAGCATGCGCGTCGCGGCCTTCTCCCGCTTTCCACACGCCGTCGATGAAGAGCTTGAGGTCGGTTTCGTATCCCATGCGGCGCCAGATAGGCTTCGCTTGTTACCGCTGCAACAGACCGCTACCCCTGCTGACAAAGGAGAAAGTAGGAATGACGAAGAAGGAACTCGTCGAGCGCATGCAGCAGGGCCAGGCCTGGGTCCCGGCCAAGCGCGTGAAGATCGACTTCGGCGCAGACCAAGGCACGATCATGCTCGACGGCGCTGCCCAGAAGGTCAGCGAGGAGGACGGCGCGGCCGACACCACCATCAAGGTCGGCTGGGACGACTGGCAGCAACTCGCCTCGGGTCAGCTCGATGGAATGACGGCCTTCATGATGGGCAAGCTGCGGATCGAAGGCGACATGTCGAATGCGATGCAGCTCCAAGGCGTTCTGGCAAAGCTCAAGGGCTGACTGCGCAGGCTTTATTTCCACATTTTTGTCTGACACCTTCCCCGGCTTGGAAGGGGAGTGCGAGCATGTTCGTCCTGGGAGCATTGGTGTTGCTACAAGTAGCTTCGCCGCCGGTTGTTGCGGACGAGCTCTCGAGCGGAGCCTGGAGCTCCATGTCCACTCCCGAACTCGCGGCCAAGCTGCTGCCCCAGCCAGTGGCGGAAAGGGTCGTGCGGCATGAGGTTTCGCCGAAGGGGGTGACATTCTTCACTCGCCAGCGATCGATGCCGGACGGCTTTTGTGAGCGGGACCTCTATTACGTCTCGGCCGGCCCGACGCGGACGGTGACCGAGAGCGCCGACATTCAGCTCGGCCGCTGCGCGCGCTCGGTCCGTACAGATTTCATCCACGTAAGTCCCAATCCGCATCTGCATGTCGCCCAGGCCAAGGCGGCGGTTCGCTGGCTCTCCGATG
>DASQYQ010000096.1:0-3418 GCA_035639115.1 Sphingomicrobium sp.
GCCGGTTTTCTTGCCGGTATCACCCAGCCGATCGTGGCTGGTGAGAACCATCAGGATCTTCATCCGCATCTCCATCGTACGCCCGCCCCCTGACCAGATGGGAGCAAAGGCGTCAGTTTTCCACCTCTTGCCGCCGCTGCGGAGACTGCGGCAGCAAGAAGGGTAAACGCCTCCCAACGATCGAACCGATCCGGACCATATCTGCCCTCGCCAATTCGCGGGCCGGGCGTCAGACGATCAGCTTCATGCCGTGCAGCCGGACCGGCCGGCCGCCGTCCAGGACCGGCGCGGCGATCAGCCGCACCCAGCGGTACTCCCCCACTGCCGGGCGGATCTCGACATCGAGCGTGAACCCGCGCCGATGCTTGATCGCATAGGCACGAAGGCGCTCCATCTTCGCGCGCGAGCCTTCCGAATAACGAGAGACGCATTCCTCGCGGGTGATCGGCACGTTCCTCGGCAGGCCGAATATGTCGTAGACCCCGCCGGACCAGGTCAGCTCATTGTCGCGAAGGTCGCATTCCCAGCAGCCGGCATGGTGCAGACCGAGCGCACCGACTTCCCGCGGCGCGACGAGGTCGGTGACTGCGCAGCTCAGCACATGGCCGAGCTCGAAGTACCGCGACTGCTCGAGGAGTGGCCAGCTGTGGGTGAGCGCGATGGGTTCGAGACAGGTCATTTCGAGTCTTCCGACTCTACTATCGATGAAGGACATCATGGAAGTATTGACGAAGGGCCGCGCTCGCTTTCGGCGAGAGCGCCGCAAGCTCGCGCCGTGGATGAGCGGGATCGGGAAGGCGCACGACCAGCTCTTGCTCTTCGAGCACCCTCAGCCACCGAGCGGCGCTGGCAACGGAGGCGCGGGACAGCTTGCACAGCTCCGGCACCGTGAGCGGCCTCCGCATCACCTCGGCGTGGAGCAGCTCGAGAAGCATTCCCCAGGCCGGGTCGAAGAATATCGCCTCGGGGAAATAGAATGCCCGTTCCCGCCATGCCCTGAGGGCGTGGTTCACGGCCTCCTCCGACAACTCCAGCCGGTCCTCGCTCGGCCGCCGGTCCCCGCCAAATGGAAGCCTTGCGAGCGACGCGAGGGAGTGAGCGATCCGGCTGACCTTGTCATTCAGCGGAAGCGCCCAGCCAGCCTTCGGATCGGGTGTGTATCTGCTCAACAGGAGTGACTCCGCGGCCGGGCCCGCCGCTCGTTAGAAATGAACCCCGGACCATGCGCAAGCCCGACTGCGAAGACGTAGCCAGATTGGTGACATTCCGCGCCCAAGCGGCGCACGCTCCGAGTGCGAACCGTTCCACTTCGGAGCAATAAGTAAAGGCGGCTTAGGGCGAGGCTGCGCAACGCTCTCGGATGCTTCCGCCCGTCGCCTTCCACGCCCCCGACCCAGCTCCGCCCCGCGCCGTTGCGACCGCCACCGCGACCGTCCGGATCGAGCGGCCGGCCACTGCGAGCAGCAAGGACTGGGACCATGCGCCGAAGTCGGCGCGCCGCGAACTGGTCGTGCACGACAAGGACGGACAGACAGTGCTGCTCCGGCTTGTGGAATATGAGTAAGCGCTCCGACGCCTGCCTCGGCCTACCTTACGAGCTTCGGATCCGCCTCCGATTTCGGGCTCGGCGAGCGCGGCGGCGGCGCTCGTTCGTCGCGTCGCGTCGCGTCGCGGGACCGTCAGATCCCTTCCTCGAAGGAGACCGCGACGCTGGCGTTGGCGCTGAGGCGCACCTTGTTCCCCTCGATGTCGGCGATGAGTCCACCCGGCACGTAATGACGGTGGCCGGAATGGCTTCCCACTCCGGAATCCGCCTTGGTGAGGCGGATCCGCGAACCGTCGAGCGCGTCGACGGTCCCGACGTGCACGCCATCGGCGCCGATGATCTCCATTCCAGGCTTCACGCCTTCAATCCGTGACATTCGCGAATACCCCTTTGCTCTCCTGGGTGTCGTTGCGATGCCGGCTGCTCCGGGGAGGGGAGGGTCGAGGGGGCCGGCATCGCAACTTTCCACTCACTCGCACCGGGCCGCGCGACGGTTACAGCGCGCCGGCGTCCTGGTCATGCCGGGCCCGGTTCGCTCGTCCCCGCGGCCGGCGTGAAGCCGAGGAAGTTGCGGCGCCGGAAGGTCGAGGGATCGATGCCGTAATGATCCCGGAACACGCGGCTGAAATGGCTCCGGCTGCTGAATCCCACTTCGGCCGAAACGGCTTCGACCGGCCGCACGGTGGAGACCAGCAGCCGCCGCGCGAGATTGAGCCTGATCCGCGTCACGAACTCCATCGGCGCCACTCCGAGCGCGGTCTTGAAGCCGTGCGCGAACGCCGAACGGCTCATGCCCGCCGCCTTCGCCAGGCTCGTCACCGAGTGATCGCCCGAAGGCCGCTCGAGGACCGCCGCGATCGCCCGCCCGATCCGCGCATCGCTGAACAAAGCGGGCGAGGTCCCGGCCCTGCGGCTCGATTGCAGGTGGCGCCTCAGGAGGACGACGAGGCAGGCCTTCATGAGCGCGCTCGTCAGCGCCATCGCGCCCTCCCCCGGCGCGGCGACTTCCTCAAGCATCGCCGCGAACGCTTCGGAGACGACGGGAACGTCGGACAGGTCCTCCGCGACCGGCTGCGAGAGACCGTCGAGCGGTCCGTAGGACCCGTTCGGGTCCGGCTGGACCGTCCCGCATGCGATCCGGAGCACTGACGGAGCGCCGCCGGTCGCATCGAGGATGACCATGCCGTCGCGAACCGGCAGGGCGACGTCCGAGGACATCCTGCTGATCGCAACCTCTCCGGAAGCGGCGAGGTACTGCAGCCGTCCGGGAGGAACGATCACCATCGCTCCCGCGGGCGCCTCGATCGGATCCTCGTCACCGATCGTGAGGTGGAGCCTGCCCTCGAGCACATGATGGACCTCGATCACCTCCATCGGCGGGAAGACGAGGCGGACATCCTTAGCGATCTCGCACAGCGCGAACGCCTCAACCTCGACCGAGAGCGCCGAGAGCAATGCGTCGAGGGTCGAGCTGCCCATGATTTCGCCTTCCGCAAGCTTCGCAGTCATCGAGAGGCCACTCGCAAGCGGCGGGCGATGGTTACCCCTCGCCGGCCCTCGCGTGCAACGGGCAACGGACCGCCCGCCCTCGAGCGCGATCGCGGCGATCGACAGCTTCGGGCGTAACGCAAAGGCCGCACGCCCCGAGCAACAGGCATTGGCCCGCGCCTCCGGGGTTCGCCCACGGCTCCAGGCGTGCCCGGCTGCGCGGCGAAGGATGATCCTTCGGCGCAAACGCGAACGCGTCCAGATCATGACCGCTCCGGCGGCAAAGGAACAAGGCTTTGAAACGATGACGATATTCGCGACCAGCAACGCCGGGGGTTGCTGCCGCCCCGATCCCGCCGCGACGACCGGGCCGAGCCCGCGGCG
>DASQYQ010000097.1:0-5653 GCA_035639115.1 Sphingomicrobium sp.
GTCCTGTCGATTGTGCTGATTGCCTTCGCTCCAATCGGTTGCCGCGCAACGCAGCAGCAGGGCCAGTCGGACCTTATCAGCAAAGCCGTCGCTGACCCTGCTCGGCCCGCTGGTTACAAGGCCGCCGATGCCTTTCGAGAGCCGGCCGAGACGCTGGCATTCTCCGGCGTTCGTCCCGGCATGACGGTCGGCGAATTCTATCCGGCCGGCGGCTATTTCACACGAATGCTCAGCGACGTGGTCGGTCCTTCAGGTCACATCTACGCGATCGAGAACGCCGGCTGGAACGATTCCGTGAAGGACGACAGGACCATGCTGGCCGAGGGCAAATGGAAGAACGTGTCGCTCGACGTTCAGCCGTTCGGCACCGTCAAGTTTCCGCAGCCGCTCGACCTCGCTTGGGTCACCCAGAACTACCATGACCTGAAGATCGCAAAATACGGGCCCGTGGACACCGCCGCCTTCGATAAAGCCGTCTACCAGGCGCTGAAGCCGGGCGGCATCTTCTTCGTGCTTGACCATGACGGCTGGCCCGGCATGACTACCGCGGACATCGAAAAGGTGCATCGCATCGATAAGGCGCAGGTGGTCCAAGAAGTGACTTCAGCCGGGTTCAAGCTGGCCGGCGAAGGCAAATTCCTGAACCGGCCAACCGACGATCACCACCTCTCGATCTTCGACCCGAAGGTCCGCGGCCACACAGATCAGTATGCGCTGAAGTTTGTGAAGCCGCCGGAATAGGTGCTTCGAGACTCACGCGAGGTGGTCGTCGGCATCCTCGATGCCGGCCTGAACTCCTGCGGCTGAATAAAGGTCACGCGCTTCGCGCCAGAGCGAAGCAGCCTCGGCGGCGCGGCCGCAATCGGCGAGCGCGAGCGCGTTGAGCCGGAGCGCGTTGGCAAGATCGAGCGATCCCGCAGCGGATTCCGCACGATAGATCGCCACAGCTTCAGCCGCCGCACACAACGCCTCTGCCGGAGACCCACGTTCACGCGCAAGGTCGGAGACGTGACGCAAGGCATGGGCGAGCGCGAGCGGTTCTCCCTTCGCGCGGGCCTCAGCCGCGGCCGCCGCATATCCTCGTTCAGCCGACTCACTGCGTCCGGCGATTCGATCCCTGCGTGCGCTCTCGAGCATTCGGTCAGTCGCCCCGGACACCACGACCCTCCGTTAGAATGCTTCGGCGGGAATCTTCATCAGTGTCTCGGCGCCGGCTTCGATCTTGTGCCGCAGGGCGCTCGAAAGTGGCAGCTCGCGCTGGGCGTAGAATTGCGCAGTGATGAGCTTGGCATCGTAGAAATCCTTGCCCTCCGAAGCACCGGCCGCGAGCGCAGCCGAAGCGGCCCGGGCCATCTTCAGCCACATCCAGCCGAGTGCCACCAGGCCCATTAGATCCATGTAGGAGTACGCCCCAGCTCCGGCATTGTCCGGGTTGGACGGGGCGTTCTGCGCCAGCCAGATGGTCGCCGCCTGCAGATCGTTCAGGGCCTGCTCGAGCGCGGACGCGATTTCGACCGCATCGCCCGCGGACTTCGAATCCGCAATATCGGCTGCCACGACCTCCAAAAAGGCGCGGATGCCGCGGCCGCCGTCCTTCGGCAGCTTGCGGCCGACGAGGTCCATCGCCTGCACGCCGTTCGTGCCTTCGTAGATCTGGGTGATGCGAGCATCGCGGACGAACTGCTCCATGCCGTGCTCGCGGATATAGCCGTGGCCGCCAAGGACCTGCTGCGCGTAAACGGCTGCCTGGAAGCCCTTGTCGGTCAAATATCCCTTGACGACGGGGGTGACGATTCCAAGGAGGTCGTCGGCCCGTTGCCGCTCAGACTCATCGGGAGACCGGCGCGTCAGGTCGACGAGCAGCGAACCCCACAGGCAGAGCGCCCGGCCCGCCTCGTTCCAAGCCTTCGATTCCATCAGCATCCGTCGGACATCGGGGTGGACGATGATCGGATCGGCTTTCGCGCCCTGGTCTTGTTCTGACGGGTTGAGCGCCTTTCCCTGCCGGCGGTCGCGCGCGTAATTGGCGGCGTTCTGGTAGGCGACTTCGCCTTGCGCCAGACCCTGGAGGCCGACTCCGAGGCGCGCCGCGTTCATCATGATGAACATCGCCTGGAGACCTTTTTCCCCCTCCCCGACGATCCACCCCTTCGCGCCGTCATAGTTCATGACGCAGGTCGCGTTGCCATGGATCCCCATCTTCTTCTCGAGCGCGCCGCACGAGAGGCTGTTGCGCTCGCCAAGCGAGCCGTCGTCATTCACCAGGAACTTCGGGACGACGAACAGGCTGATGCCCTTCACATTGTCGGGCGCACCGGCGCGCTTCGCGAGGACTAGATGGATGATGTTTTCGGAGAGGTCATGCTCTCCTGAGGAGATGAAGATCTTGGTGCCGGTGATCGAGTAGCTGCCATCGTCGTTCGGCTCGGCGCGGGTCTTGAGGAGCCCGAGATCGGTGCCGCAGTGCGGCTCGGTCAGGTTCATGGTTCCGGTCCATTTGCCGGTTCCCATATTTGGCACGTACCTTTGCTTGATCTCGTCGCTGGCCTTCACCAGCAGCGAGGCGATCGCGCCTGCAGTCAGCCCCTGGTACATCTCGAAACTGTGGTTGGCGGAGAGGATATATTCGCTGACCGCGGTTCCAATCACCTGTGGGAGGCCCTGCCCGCCATATTCCTCGGGCACCGTCAGCGTCGGCCAGCCGGCCTCGCAGAACTGCTGGTAAGCCTCCTTGAAGCCGGGGGGCGTCGTGACGGATCCATCGTCGGCGCGCTTGCAGCCGACTTCGTCGCCAATTCGGTTCAGCGGCTGGAGCACTTCCTCGCAGAAGCGACCAGCTTCTTCGAGGATGGCTTCAACGACGTCCGCCGACGCGTTCGCGAAGCCAGGGAGGTTCGAGTATCTGCCGATGTCGAGCACTTCATCGAGGATGAATCGCGTTTCGTGAACCGGTGCGCTGTAGGTGGGCATCGACTTACCTCCGTGTCAGCAACGTCCTATGGCGCAAGGCCTTGGCCGTCCAGCGGCTGTGAATTGCTGTCGTGGAGAACTAAATGACTCGCATGAAATACGCGATTCTCGCGGTCACGCTGGCGCTTTCGGCGTCAACCGCCGCTGCGCCGCCGCGGAGCGAGACTGCCGTTTTCGCCGGCGGCTGCTTCTGGGGCATGGAATGGGTGTTCGAGCATGTGAAGGGCGTGACGAACGTCGTCTCGGGCTATGCCGGGGGCTCGCCGCAGGACGCGAGCTACGACAAAGTGAGCTCGGAAGGCACCGGCCACGCCGAGGCGGTGCGCATTACCTACGACCCGGCGCAGATCAGCTACGGCAAGCTACTCGAAGTCTATTTCATGGTCGCCCACGATCCGACCGAAGTAGACCGTCAGGGACCGGACGTCGGCAAGAGCTATCGCTCTGCAATCTTCCCGCAGTCACCGCAGCAGGAGCAATTCGCGCGCGCGTTCATCGGGAAGCTCAATGCCGCTCATATCTACAAGCGCCCAATTGCGACGCGCATCGAACATGGTGGCTTCTACCCGGCCGAAGCGTACCACCAGCACTTCGCCGAACAGCACCCTTACTATCCGTACATCCTCTACAACGATCGGCCGAAGATCAGCGCGCTGAAACAGAAATTCCCGGCTCTTTACAAAGGCTAAGATAGCTAACCGGTTAAGATTTCACGATTTATTCAGGCTAGGGGCGACAAGGGGGCGACCTCATCCTATATGACGCGCGAATGACAGCGCCGGGCTGCTGCGGGGAACTCAACGCGATGCTGACCACCAATCCGTTCGACGACGACAAGCTGCGCGAGGAGTGCGGCATCTTCGGCATCTGGGGCGCCGACAATGCGGCGAGCTTCGTTGCGCTCGGGCTTCATGCGCTGCAGCACCGCGGCCAGGAAGCCGCCGGCATTACAGCCTATGACGGCAGACATTTCCACTCGCATCGAGCGATGGGCCATGTCGCAGGCAACTTCGATCGCGACGATATCATGCGGCGAATGCCCGGCCGAGCCGCCATCGGCCACGTCCGCTATTCCACGACCGGCGAGACGGCGCTCCGCAACGTCCAGCCGCTCTTCGCCGAGCTCGCCGAGGGCGGATTCGCGGTCGCGCATAACGGCAATCTTTCGAATGCGATGAAGCTTCGCCGGACGCTCAACCGGCGCGGCTCGATTTTCCAGTCGACCAGCGACACCGAGGTGATCATTCACCTCGTAGCGACCTCGCACTGCGCCAACATGCTCGATCGGCTGACCGATGCGCTGAAGCAGGTCGAGGGCGCCTATTCGCTAGTCGTTCTGACCGACGAAGGCCTGATCGCTTGCCGCGATCCGCTCGGCATTCGACCGCTCGTCATGGGCAAGCTTGGCGAAGCGACGATCTTCGCAAGCGAGACGGTGGCGCTCGACGTGATCGGGGCGAGCTTCCTGCGCGACGTCGAGCCGGGCGAGGTAATCCTCGTCAACGACGACGGCATCCGCTCCTTCCGCCCCTTCGAGAAAGTTGCGCCGCGTCCGTGCATCTTCGAGCACGTCTATTTTTCGCGGCCCGACAGCATTGCCGAGGGCGTCTCGGTCTACGAAGTCCGCAAGAACATCGGCGCATGGCTGGCTCGCGAGGCGCCCGTCGATGCCGACTATGTCGTTCCCGTGCCGGACAGCGGCGTTCCCGCCGCGATCGGGTACAGCCAGGAGTCGGGCATTCCGTTCGAGCTCGGGATCATCCGTTCGCACTATGTCGGCCGGACCTTCATCCAGCCGAGCCAGGAAGTCCGCCACCTCGGCGTGAAGCTGAAGCACAACGCCAACAGCGCGCTGGTTGACGGCAAGAGCATCGTGCTGGTCGACGATTCGATCGTCCGCGGAACCACCAGCGTGAAGCTGGTGCAGATGATGCGCGATGCCGGCGCTCGCGAAGTGCACATGCGCATCGCCTCGCCGCCCACGCGGCACAGCTGCTTCTACGGAGTCGACACCCCGGAGCGCGCGAAGCTTCTCGCGGCACAGATGAGCGTCGAGCAGATGCGCGACTATATCAACGCCGACAGCCTCGCCTTCATTTCGATCGAGGGTCTCTACCGGGCGCTCGGCGACGAGCGGGACAATGCCCAGCCGCAGCGCTGCGATGCCTGCTTCACCGGCGCCTATCCGACGACGCTCACCGATGTGACGGACAAGGAGAGAGGGGCGCCGCTGTCATTGGTGGCCAGCCGCTAGCTTCGCGCGAGCGGCCTTCCAGCGCCGCCGAAGCCGAGCGGCTTCAGCCGCGTGTAACGCTCGAAGGATGCCGCGACGAGCCATGCGGCCGCCGTGAGTGCCCATGACACCACTGGCTCCTGCCAGTTCGACGAGTCGAACTTTCCGGAAGCGACTCCCGGGCCCCAGACGATCAGCGTGATTAACGTCATCATCAGGGCCGAGCCGACAGCGCCGATACGGCCGGCGATGCCGGTCACGATCGCCAAACCGGCCGCAAGATAAGCAGCCCCAGTGAAATAGGCCCAGAAGGTCTGGCTCGGAGGAAGCCACTTCGGGATCAGCGGCGCAGTCAGGTTCATATAGGCGAAATGGGAGAAGCCGAACGCGATGAGCGCGAGGCCGTATAGCAAGTGGGCGATCCTCATGCCTGTGTCGCCGGCCGGAAAG
>DASQYQ010000098.1:0-2633 GCA_035639115.1 Sphingomicrobium sp.
CGCCTCGGTCTTGTCGATGGTAAGGTTCGGTCCGTTGATCTGGTTGGCGCCCTGAGCGACCAGCGCATCGAGGATCTTGCCTGAGTTGCGGATGTCGCGAAACCTGATCGTCAGCTGGTTGGAAGCCGTATAGCCAACCAGCTGCGGCGACTGGTTTTCGGGATAGCGATATTCCGGGTTGAGGTTGACGCTGCTCGTCTGGATGTCGCGATCATCGATGCCGGCGCGCTTCAGCGCGGCGAGAACCTTCTGCATTCGATCCGCCGCATCCTGAAGTGCGCCGGTCGCCGTCGACGAGCGAGTCACCACTCCGGCTGTAATCACCGCTACGTCGGGCACCCGCGTGACCTCGCCCGTCGCGTTGATGTCGAGCCGAGTGCCGGCGATCGTCTGAGTGATCGACGCCTGCTGCGCGGAGGCGGCCGTTGGAACAGCCGCGGATGCGAGCAGCAGGGACGCGAGAAGCACATTTTTCATTCAGATCTCCGGCAACCGTTCGTAACCAAGGCGCAACGTTCGCTTATGCGCAATGGCTGATTCCTGAACGGCTGTTGGAGCTAAACGCGACGGCCCGCGACGAGGCGGTAGATAAGCAGCAGGATGAACGCACCGACGATGGCGGCAATGAAGCCCGCCCCTTCCCCGGTCTTGTACCAGCCGAGAGCGTGGCCCAGCCATCCCGCGACCAGTGCGCCGACGACTCCGAGGAGGATGGTAATGATGCAGCCGCCGGGATCGCGGCCGGGCATCAGGAGCTTGGCGATGGCGCCGGCGATTCCGCCGATCACGATCCATCCGATGATTCCGTAATGTTCCATCATCCCGCTTCCCCTTGTATAGCGTGTCGTTCAACCGACCTTCACCTGCGGTGGAGCAACGCGCGCTTGCCAAACAAGTGCCACGCTTGGTCGAAAAGCAATGGCCATTGGGGGCTTGGCGCGGTCTGTTGCGCGTGGTGACTTATTAAGGTAATACAGCTGCCGTATGGAGCGCGTGGATTCGCGCATCAGGGGCGTATTGGGCAGGACAAAATGAACCGGGAAACTTCGTTCCATTCTTCCGACACCCTCGTGGTCGTGGATCGCTCGCGAGGCCGCCGTCGGATGATCATCCTCGGCGCGATCGCGGCGATCGCGCTGGTCGTGGTCGTAATCGCGGTGCTGACCAGCCGCGGGAGCAGCGGAGGCGCCCCGCAAGCTGCCGCAGGTGCGGGCCAGGTCCCGACCGTCACCGTGGTGGTTCCCGGACAGACCCAAGTCGGCCGAGTGATCACTGCGAGCGGCCCGCTCGGTGCTCGCCGCGACCAGCCGGTCGGAATCGCGGGTGCGGGCGGCCGGGTGGTCCGAGTGCTCGTCGACGCCGGCAGCTGGGTCCATTCCGGCCAGGTTCTTGCGATTGTCGACCGCTCCGTCCAGGCGCAGCAGGCGGCCCAGCAAGCCGCGTCGATCGAAGCCGCCAAGGCCCAGGCCGCGCTCGCGCAGTCGGACTATGACCGAGCCCTCGCGCTTCAGGGCCGCGGCTTCATCTCCAAGGCGGAGATCGATTCGAAGAAGGCCGCCCGTGACGCGGCCTTTGCACAGGTGAAGGTCGCTCAGGCCCAGCTCGGCGCGACCCGCGCGCAGATCAATCAACTCAATGTGGTCGCTCCGACTTCCGGACTGATCCTCTCGCGCAGCGTCGAGGTCGGCCAGATCGTAAGCCCGGGGTCGGGCGCCCTGTTCCGGCTCGCGGAAGGCGGCGACATGGAAATGCGCGCCCAGCTGGCCCAGCAGGACCTCACTTATGTGCATGTCGGAATGCCGGCGCAGGTAACTCCGGTCGGCGCGACCCAGGGGACTTCGGGCACCGTCTGGCAGGTCGCTCCGCTGATCGATCCGCAGTCGCGCCTCGGCGAGGTGAGGATCGCGGTTCCGTACACGACGGCGATGCGTCCGGGGGGCTTTGCCGAAGCCAAGATCACCGCGGGTGCAACGACTGCGCCGCTTCTTCCGCAGAGCGCCGTGCTCAGCGATGACAAGGGCAATTACGTCTACATCGTGAACGGCAAGAAGGAGATCGAACGGCGCGACATCACGGTCGGGACCGTCGATGAGCGCGGAGTCGCGATCACCTCCGGTCTCTCGGGCAGCGAGGCGGTGGTGCTTTCGGCAGGTCCGTTCCTCAACCCGGGCCAGAAGGTGAACCCGCGCCGCGAGGCGTCAGCACGCTGATCGTCAACGGCGATCGAACGAAAGCGGTGAAGTCATGAATTTCCGGAACGTCTCCTCCTGGTGCATTCGCAACCCGGTCTTCCCGATCGTGCTCTTCGTCGGCCTGATGCTGGCGGGACTGGTGGCGTTCGCCCGGATGCAGGTGAACAATGCCTCCGACGTCGATTTCCCGGGCGCGATCGTCTCCGTCTCGCAGCCTGGCGCAGCCCCCAATGAGCTGGAAACCCAGGTCACCCAACGCGTCGAATCCGCCGTCCGGGGTGTCAACGGCGTCGACGAGATCAACAGCACCGTCGTCGAGGGCAACAGCACGACGGTGATCACCTTCCAGCTTGGTACGCCGACCGACCGCGCGGTCAACGACGTCCGCAACGTCATCGCGCAGATCCGCGGCAGCCTTCCGGAGGGAATTCTCGAGCCGCA
>DASQYQ010000099.1:0-2114 GCA_035639115.1 Sphingomicrobium sp.
CCACCAGCTCACACCGTCCTTGAGCGCTGTTCGGATCGGTTCGGGCGCGCTTCGGTCGATGTAGAAGACGATCGGCTTCTTGACCGGAGATCGCTGAGCGGACGGATCCACCTTCTCCAGCCGGAATCGGCGGGCGAGATCGCTGACGATCGGTTGGCCGAGCGGCGCCGAGAAGTCGACCTTCTGAAGCCCGATCGTGTAGCCGTATGGATCGATGCGCGGGACATAGCCGGCTTCGGGCAAAGCAATCAGCGAATGACGAAGGACGAGCGTCAGCGTGTTTCCGTCCACGATGTTGCTGACCTCTGCCTTGGGTTCGTCCGATCGGAAGGTGAGCTTCGCGGCGAACTCGGCATTCCTCGGGAAAACCTTCACGAAATTGGGATCCGCGGCGCTGAGCTCGGGCACGAACTTGAAGTCGCCGCCCCCGCCTTTCTTGATCGCCTGCACCACGTCGAGATCGTCGCGGTTGAGGAATCCGGCGAGGTCGACGGTGTAGGACCCGTCCTTCGTCGTATTTACGACATCGCCCATCCATAAGGTTGACGTCGCGAAGGACGTGTCGACCGCATGCTGCTCATCGGGATCGCCGCTCGAAGCGACAAACTTGCTGTTCTCGACCTCGGCGGCGACTTTCTTGCCGATCCGCCGGAAGACGAGGATCCTAGTCGCGCTCGCAGATGCCCGATCTAGCCCGATCGGCGCCGAACCCAGGCCGGTTCCGAGTTGAGTCAGATAGATGTAGCGCGCTGAAATCCCTTGCGCATCGGGCTTCGGCAGAGTTGCGATGATTTTCCCGGTGAGCGGATCCGCCTTGACGTCGAGCAAAGGCTTTTCCGAAGCGGCTGCGGAGGCAGCGGGCGCTTCTGCGTAGCTCGGCGTTGCGATTGCGAAGGCGAGCGCGAGCGAAAGCGAAGACGCAAACAAGTGGCGGCGCATTGAATACCCTCCCGGAGAGGCGCGAACGCTAAAGGCCGCTCCCGGGGCTGTCCACGCCCTTGCGCGGTGGCGCACCGAGCCGCACAGGGGCACGGATGACGCGCTCGCTATTCGTGACGAAGCTCTACGAGGCTGACCTCGGCCAAGACGCGCTGCTTGCAGAGCTCGCGCATTCGATCCGGAGCCTCAGCATGGACGACCAGGCGGGAGTGCGCTGGTCCCTGGAACATGGCTATTCCGGATACACGAGCTACGCGTCGCTCAACGACCTTCCCAAGCGTGATCCCGTCTTCAGCGATCTCGGGAAGATCCTGACCCGCCACGTGGGCAAGTTCGCGGTCGAATGCGCGTTCGAGCTTCCGAGGAAGCCGCGCCTCGACAGCCTGTGGGTCAACCTGATGAAAGGCAAAGGCCACCACGCCGGCCACATCCACCCGCACAGCATCATCTCGGGCACGCTTTACGTCCAAGTGCCGAAAGGTTCTGGAACGATCCGCTTCGAGGACCCGCGGCTTCCGATGATGATGGCGGCGCCGCCGCGGCGAATGGATGCGCCCCGCGAATTACAGTCTTTCGTGACCGTGGAGCCGGTGAATGGCCTGCTTCTCCTTTGGGAGAGCTGGCTGAGGCACGAAGTGCTCCCCGGCAGCGGCCGCGGGGAGCGCCTAAGCATCTCATTCAACTTCGCCTGAACTAGCTCTTCTCCCCCAATCGCGGGCTCCAGAGAATGGGACGATAGACGATTAGAAACAGGATCAGCGCGACCGCCCAGAACGTGCCGGCGACATCCACCATGGCGTAGTAGATGCCGATTCCAAGCGATGCCGCCACGCGCAGCAAAGCGCCGGTGGTCACACAGACGTAAGCGGCCACGGTGGTCTTCGAAGCCTTTAGGTCGCGGCCAGTGTGACCAAGACTGGCGCGAGTCATCACCGCGAGAATCATCGTCGTCATTGCTCCGGCAGTGAGGGCGTGCACACCGGCGCTTTGCGGAAGATCGTAGCCGGCAACCGAAAGTCCAAGCAGCACCAGGCCGACAACCACCCATGCATATCCGACATGAAGGACGACGACGAGCGGATCGGCGAACGTGCGGTGCCCTCCCCAGCGTGAGACCCTCAGCGCCTGAGCTGCCCCCGCAAGCACCAGCATGGCTCCGGTCAGCTTGCGCTCCG
>DASQYQ010000100.1:0-9975 GCA_035639115.1 Sphingomicrobium sp.
AAAGCGCTCTTTTCCCTGTCAACGGCGACATCCGGGTTCCTCCGGGCTTGCCCAACCACATAAAATTGTGATTAAAACCGGATCAAGTCAGCCGCTCAGCCGACGGGCGGTGCAGAAAAGAACGGGCGTGTCATGGCGCAGGGTGCCGCCAGTGCGCCGGCTCTGCAGCAATCATATCGCGAGCAGAGCGGGCCATCGAATCAAGGCTTCTCGCCAAAGCGAGAGCCGCATCGCCACACATATGGTGCAATCGACCTCGGAACGAACAACTGCCGGCTGCTGATCGCTCGTCCAACGAGCGGCGGGTTCACCGTCATCGACGCTTTTTCCCGGATCGTGCGCCTGGGCGAGGGGCTTTCGCGTACGGGCGCCTTGTCTGACGAGGCGATGGACAGGGCGGTCGGAGCGCTCGCCATCTGCTCCGACAAGCTCCGGCGCCGCAACGTCTCGATCTCGCGCTCGGTGGCCACCGAGGCCTGCCGCCGAGCGACCAACGGCTTCGAATTCGCGGAGCGGGTCCGCGATCAGACCGGAATCGTACTCGACATTATCGAGCCCGCCGAAGAGGCACGCCTGGCGGTCCTTGGCTGCCACAAGCTACTTGAGCCCGGCGACGGGCCGGCCCTCATCTTCGACATCGGCGGCGGGTCGACCGAGCTCGTGCTGATCGACCAGGAGGAAGGGACCCCAAGGATCCGCGCCTGGTGGAGCGCTCCCTGGGGCGTCGTGTCTTTGACGGAAAGCGAAGGCAAGGAGGCGCTGGAAGGACCCGACCGGCTCAAGGCATATGGCCGGATGCGCGAGCGCGCCCGGCGCGCCTTCGCCAATTTCGCGACCATGCTTCCGGAGAAGCGCGACGGCATCCGCCTCCTCGGCACCAGCGGAACCGTCACGACGCTCGCCAGCGTCCATCTCGCGCTGCCATTCTACGACCGCCGGGCGGTCGACGGCCTCCATGTGCCGACCGAGGCGATGCAGAAGATCAGCGAAATGATCGCAGGCATGGATTATCGCGAACGTTCGGCACTGCCCTGCATCGGCAACGAGCGTGCTGACCTTGTCGTTGCCGGCTGCGCGATCCTCGAAGCGATCATGGAGATCTGGCCGGCGCAGAACCTGGGCGTTGCCGATCGCGGCATCCGCGAAGGGATCCTCCGCTCACTGATGGCGCGCGACGGCTGGCAATTGTGAAGCGGCTGAAGACCGCCAAGGGCCGCAAGATATCGTCGACGCGCTGGCTGGAGCGGCAGCTCAACGACCCTTATGTGAAGCGCGCCAAGGCGGAAAATTACCGGAGCCGCGCGGCCTACAAGCTGATTGAGCTCGACGAGCGCTTCGGCCTGCTGAAGGGGGTCAAGGCGGTCGTCGATCTCGGCATCGCGCCGGGCGGCTGGAGCCAGGTAGTGCGCCGCAAGGCGCCGCAGGCGGCGATCGTCGGCATCGATCTTCTGCCGACCGATCCGATCGACGGAGTCGCCATCCTTCAGATGGACTTCATGGATGAGGCGGCGCCCGAAAAGCTGAAGCAGGCGCTCGGCGGTCCCGCAGACCTCGTCCTCTCGGACATGGCCGCGAACACGGTTGGCCACCAGCAGACCGACCATCTGCGTACCATGGCGCTGGTCGAGACCGGCCTCGAGTTCGCGCGCGAGATACTCCGGCCGGGAGGTGCCTATGTTGCGAAGGTCCTCGCCGGCGGCGCCGACAATCAGCTCGTCGCCGAGCTCAAGCGCAATTTCACGAGCGTCAAGCACGCCAAACCGCCCGCAAGCCGCAAGGACTCGAGCGAGTGGTATGTCATCGCCCAAGGCTTCAAGGGTGCTGCGCCCAGCTAATGGCGGCCTTCTATGATGGGCCTTTGTGTCAAGCTGCGCCGCTTACCGCGCGCAATGCGCTGCACGAAGGCAAGCGTGCCTAATGATGGGACGACATAGGTGCCTTTGCGTATGGCCGTTCGACCACGGGCCAGCGAAGACATAGCTGATCAAGGTCACGGCTAGGTTCATTCGAGCACCCCGCCGTCGAGACCGAACATCTCGGCAGGAGCAAGGCGATGAAGCGTATCTCAATCACTATTGCGTCCTCGTTGATTGCCATCGCAGCCACAGCCTGCACCACCGCAGGTATCGGGACTGGTCAGTCCATCACTGGCAACCTTGGAGTGACTTTCAGCTGGGTCGAGAATGGTGGAACTTCCGGAAGAATGTCTGCCAGCCTTTCGAACGGAGAAATCTTCCAAGGCGTGTTTTTCCAGATCACTTCAGAAAGCGTCGCCGATTATGACCCGCTCTGGTACGGATGGGGACCCGGTTGGGGCCGCGGCGGCTTCGCCTGGGGCTGGGGCTGGGACGGCTGGGGTCCATGGGGACCATCGATGCAGACGGTCACTCATTACAGCGGCCAAGTGCTTGCCAATCTCCAGGGCCCCGGCGGCTTCATGCGCTGTGATTTCCGGCTGATGAGCCCGAGCTCCGGAATGGCGGGCGGCGGCTTGGGCCAGTGCCAGCTTCCAAGCGGCACGATCATCAACGCGCAGTTCCTGCCGCAATCCGGCTACTGAACGGGGGAACAGATACGCCGGAAAGCTGGCGCAAGCGTAACAGCGTCGCCTGCGCCCGTCGTGGCTCCCCGCTATTTCGCCCTGTTCGCAACCGCCGGAGGAGGCGGCTCCTGCGCGTCCATCAGCCGCCGAGTCAGATAGATCATCTCCAGAGCGCTGGTGTGCGCGGTCTGCTTGAGGTTCGCGCCCGCCGCATGGCCGCCTTCCGTGTTCTCGTAATAGAGGAAGGGCAGGCCATATTCTTCCATCCGCGCGGCGAACTTGCGCGCGTGCTGCGGGCCGACGCGGTCGTCCTTGGTCGTCGTGAAGATGAAGGGCACCGGATATTTCCCGTCGCGCTTCAGGTTCTGGTACGGCGAGATCTTCTCCCAGAAGGCGCGCACGGCAGGATCGTCGATGCTCCCATATTCGCCTTCCCATGAGGCGCCGGCGGCGATCTTCGAGATTCGGATCATGTCGAGCAGCGGGACTTCGATGTCGACCGCGTTCCATAGATCGGGATGCTGGATGAACTCGACGCCCATCAGGAGGCCGCCGTTCGATCCACCCCGGATGCCGAGCCGACGCGGGCTGGTGATCTTGTTCGCGATCATGTCCTTCGCGACCGCTGCAAAATCGTCGTAGATGATCTGCCGCTTGGTCCCGAGGCCGGCCTCGTGCCACGCCGGGCCAAACTCGCCGCCGCCGCGGATATTCGCCAGCGCGTAGACGCCGCCCTTCTCGAGCCACAGCTTGCCGGTGATGGCCGAATAATTGGGTGTCTGGCTCGCTTCGAACCCGCCGTAGGCATAAAGCAGCGTCGGGTTGTTGCCGTCGAGCTTGATGTCCTTCCGATGGACCAGGAAATAGGGGATCCTGGTCCCGTCGGTCGAAACCGCTTCGCGCTGCTCCGCCACGAGGCCCGACGCATCGAACTTCGCCGGCTGGCGCATGATCTCCTTGATCTCGCCGGTCCCGGCATCCGCAAGCCAGAGCGAGGGCGGAGTCAGGAAATTCGTCACCGCGAGGAAAGCCTGGTCGTTCTTGTGGCTCGTATCGGCGATGGCGATGGTTGAATTGTCCGGAAGATCGAGCGCCGAGCGAGTCCAGCTGCCGTTCGCGCCCGGCTTGAACACCAGGGTTCGGCCACGGACATTGTCGAGGATCGACACCAGCAGCGCGCCCTTGGCGGCCGACGCTCCTTCCAGCGCCTCGCGCGGGCCGGGCGCATAGATCAGCGTCGGCTTGAGGTGGGCGGGATTCGCTTTGAGTTGTGCAAGATCGACCGAAAGAAGGCTGCCGGCGGGAAAGTCCTTTCCGCCAGCCGACCAGGCTTCTTGGGTCCGGATGATGACACGCCCGCCGATCATGTCGACCAGCTGCGCCTTCTCCGGGATGGCAATCCGGCGATTGCCCTTGGGGCCGATCACGAAGTTCTTCGAATGCCAGAAGTCGGTGCCCTCGACGATGACGGGCAGGGTGCGGTTTTCCGAATCGCGAAGGACTCCGGCGCCCGCCGACACGTCCTTCTTAGAGCCGCGGAACAGCTCGACCGCCGTCGACAGCGGCTGGCCGCGCTTAAGCCGCTTCACGACATAGGCATAGCCGGATTCCGTCAGCTCGCCCGGCTTCCATTCGCGGCTGACGAGCAAGTTGTTCTCGTCGAGCCAGGTCGCATCCTGCTTGCCTTTGGGCAGCTTGAACCCGCTCTTGACGAACCTCTTCGTGCCGAGGTCGAACTCGCGGATGGTGACTGCATCCTCGCCGCCGTCGGAGAGGTTGATCAGGCAGCGGCGCTCGGCCGGCCGGGCGCATTGCGCGCCCTTCCACACCCAATTGGCCTTCTCCGACGCTGCAAGCGCATCGAGGTCGAGCACCGTCTCCCACTGCGGATTGCCGGTCGCGTAGCTCTCGATGCTGGTGCGCCGCCAGATGCCGCGGACGTGGTCGGCATCCTGCCAGAAATTATAGATCTGCCCGCCGATGAAGGCGCCGTAAGGGATGCGGTCCTTCGCCTGGGCGATCTCGAGCGCCTCATTATAATATTGCTGGTAGCGGGGATCGGCTTCGAGAACCGCGGTGCTCCGCGCATTGTGCGCATTGACCCACTCCATCGCCTTCGGCGAGGAGACGTCCTCGAGCCAGAGATAGGGGTCGTCGCTCGTCGTCTGGGCCTTGGCCGCGCTCATTCCGGACGCAGCAGCCAAGAGCGTGAAAGCCAACAATTTACGCATGAAAACACCTCCCCGGGACGGGCGAGGAATGGAGGGGCGTGCGCGTGCGAGTCAACGATGGCTTCGACGAGCGGCGCGCAACTGATCATGAACGGTAAGAGACTTCAGCTCTTCTTCGAGCGCGCGGCGTCGATCGCCTGCTTCAGAGCATCGTAACCGACGGCTCCGTTCATCACCCGGTCGCCGATCACGAACAGCGGCGTTCCGGTCGCTCCAAGCTGCCCGGCGAGCTGGAAGTTGCGCTTGAGCTCGGCCTCGATCGCGACGTCGTCCCGCGGCTGCGGAGCGATCCCTGCGGCCTTTGCCGCCGAAGCGATCGTGTCGGGGGCAGGGCGGCCGGCGGCCCAGAGCGTATCGTGGAACGTCCCGAACCGCCCGAGCTGCGATGCCTCCAGCGACAGGCGCGCCGCGGTCACGCTGTCGGGACCGAGGATGGGCAGCTCGCGATAGACGACCCGGAGGCCCTTGTCCTCCTGGAGCAACCGGTCGACCGTCGGGTTGCTCGCTTTGCAATAGGGGCAGGCATAGTCGAAGAACTCGACCAAGGTGACGTCCGGCTTGGCGGCGCCCTTCCAGGAGCTTCCGAACGGCGTTTCGAGGGCCGACCGGTTCGACGCCAGGACAGGCTCATATTGCGCGTCGCGAAGCGCATCGACGGCGTCGGTCAGGATCTTGGGATCCGCCAAGAGGCCCTGGCGAACGATCCTGCTGCTAAGAAGGTTGGGAAGCGCAAAGAAGAGGACCGCCGCGGTCAGCAGCGATCCGATGATTCCCCCCGCTAAGGCCGCTCCGAACGTTCCCGATCTGCGCGGCGCTGTCGTTTCGGTCACTGGTCCTTCGGGTCCCGGTATCTCTTGTCTTTCTTGGCCAGCTCGGCCCGGGACACCATGGCGATATCCTGCGCCCGAAGATAGTCCGGAGTCCCGGGAGGAATGCCCTTCATCGCCATCTGGGCGCTCGCCAGCGCGAGCTTGTTGTTGCCCTCGAGGTTGCTCCTCTCAGCCGTCGCGAGCTGCGCTCGGGGCTGATCCCCCTCGTGGTCGTAAATGATCCCGAGCTGGTACCAGGCGAAGGGGTCCTCATTGTCGCGGTTGACCGCAACCTTCAGGATTTCCTTCGCCTCGTCGAAATTCTTCGAGTCGTTGGTCTCGACGAGCGCATGGCCCAGCATCGCCGCGATCATCGGTGCGTTCCCCGAGCGCTCGGTCGCTTCCCTAAGCGGTCCGAGAGCGTCCTTCGGCTTGCCGTCCTCGAGCAGGATCTGGCCCTTGAGCTCGAGGAAATAAGGGTCGTGCGGATCGATCCGGAGCAGGGCGTCGGCCTCGGCTTCCGCTTTGTCGGGATAACCGCCGAGATGATAGGCATAGGCGCGCGCATAATGGGCAGGGACGCTCTGGTCGCTCTCGGGATATTTGACGACCGCCTGCTTCGGATTGACGAACCCCAGCAGCTTCGCCTTCACGCGCTCGAACCGCGCCTCGAGCTGCGGATCGATCGGCTTGTTCCACGCCGGGTCCTTTTCAAGCGTCTGCTGGAGTGCCTGGATTCGTTCCGAAGACAGCGGGTGATCGCGGTCGAAGCTGTCCTTGGAATAGATGGCGAGCCGATATTCCATGTTCTGCAGCTTGCCGAAGAAATCGAGCATTCCCTTGCCGCTGATCCCAGCCTTCGACAGGAGACGCGTGCCGGTGGCGTCCGCAGTCGACTCCTGCGCGCGAGTGAAGGCGAGCATGTCGCCAAGGGCAGCACGCTGGCCCGCCATCATCAGGCCCATCCCGGCGTCGCCAGCGCCAGCAGCAACCGCAGCAAGGCCGACGAGCAGTGAAAGGATGGTGATTCCCATCGCCTGCTTTTGGCCCTGCTCGCTTCGAATGGAGTCGCCCGCGATGACGTGGCCCAGCTCGTGCGCGACCACGCCCTGGACCTGGTTCACATTGTCCGCATCTTCAATCAGCCCCGACTGCAGGTAAACGGTCTGTCCCTGCGAGACGAAGGCGTTGATCTCGGGGTCGTTGAGAAGGACTACCTTCACGCTTCCGGGGTCGAGCCCGCCCGCCTTGATCAGCGGCACCGACATGTCGCGGAACAGCGCTTCGGTCTCCGTGTCGCGGAGGACCTGCGGGCCTGAGTCGTCCTGCGCGGCGGCGGGCTGCCAGCCTGTCGCCGCCAGGAGGAGCGCGAGCATCAGCATTCGCGCGAAGCGGGAGATCGGCGATCTCATCGGCCGCCGATTACCATCTTTCGGCCTGAACCAGTGATGAAAACTATCCGAAGGTGCGCTGCCACCATCCACGCCGAGGCTCGGAACCGCTGTCCGCCGCTGTGTCATTATTGGCTGGCGGGACGCTGACCGGCTCCTCCGCTGCAGTTTCGCTAGACTGAGTCTCGGCCTCGGCCTTCTTCGAGCGGCGCTTTCGCACCGGCTTTGCCGGCTCTTCGGCCTGATCGGCCGTCTCTGCGGGCGGAGCCTCGGCCGGCGCAGGCTCCGTGACCGCGACCTCGGCTTCGGCAGCCTTCCTGGACCGCCGCCGCTTCGGCTTCGCCTCCGACGGCTCCTCGGAAGCCTCGGTCTCTGCGATCGGCGCTTCCTCGTCGATCGGCCGCTCAATCATCGGCGAGCTGTCGGGCTCGACCGCCGATTCAGCCGGCGCTTCCAGGGCAGGCTCGGCGCCCTTGCGGCCGCGACGCCTGCTTCGGCGGCGCTTGCCGCCTTCGCCCGCTTCCTCGCCCCCAGCAGCTTCTCCCTCTTCAGCCGGCGCCTCCTCGGCTACGGCTTCAGCCTGCTCCTCGTGCGAAGGCTCGGCTGCCTCGGCTTCTCCGCCTTCGCGGCGACCGCGTCCGCGGCCTCCGCGGCGGCGGCGACGGCGGCGACGCCCATGGCGCTCGCCTTCCCCAGCCTCGCGTTCCCCGGCCTCGCGTTCCTCACGAGGCTCGCCCTCATACTCTTCGTCTTCGTCTTCATCTTCGTCTTCGAGCGAAATCTCGACCGTTTCTTCCTCGTCTTCTTCGTCCTCGGCACGGGCAGCCTCGACCCGTGGCGGCGCAACCGGCCGAGCGCCCGAGCTGTCGACGGTCATCCTCGCGCCCTCGAAGCTCTCGTCGATGAGGATCTCGATCCAGACGCCGTAGCGCTGCTCGATGTCGGCGAGCTCGGAGCGCTTCTTGTTGAGGACGTAGACTGCCGCTTCCTTGCCCGCGCGCAGGCAGATTCGGTCCCCGCGGCCGCGAGCAGCCTCGTCTTCGATGATCCTTAGGGCCGACAGGCCTGCCGAAGCCGCCGTCCGCATGAGGCCGGTGCCGTCGCAATGCGGGCAGGCCTTGGTCGACGCTTCGAGGACTCCGGTGCGCAGCCGCTGGCGGCTCATCTCCATCAGGCCGAAGCTCGAAATCCGGCCGACCTGGATTCGCGCTCGATCGTTCTTGAGCGCCTCCTTCATCGCCTTCTCGACCTTCCGCACATGGCTCGACTGTTCCATGTCGATGAAGTCGATGACGATGAGGCCCGCCATGTCGCGCAGGCGAAGCTGGCGCGCGATCTCCTGCGCCGCCTCGAGGTTGGTGTTGTAGGCGGTCTGTTCGATATTGTGCTCGCGGGTCGACCGGCCGGAGTTGATGTCGATCGAGACCAGGGCCTCGGTCGGGTTGATGACCAGATAGCCTCCGGACTTCAGCTGAACGATCGGCTGGTACATCGCCGAAAGCTGGTCCTCGACACCGTAGCGCTGGAACAGCGGCGTGGTCTCGCTGTGCTGCTTCACTCGGCGAACGTGGCTCGGCATCAGCAGCTTCATGAAGCCGCGCGCCTGCTTGTAGCCCTCGTCGCCCTCGACGATCACTTCCTCGATCTCGCGGTGATAGAGGTCGCGGATGGCGCGCTTGATGAGATCGCTGTCGCGGTAGATGAGGGCCGGCGCAGTGCTCCCGAGAGTCCGCTCGCGGATCTCGTCCCACAGGCGAGCGAGATAGTCGAAGTCGCGCTTGATCTCGGTCTTGGTCCGCTGGAGTCCCGCGGTTCGGACGATCAGCCCCATGGTCGAGGGGAGCTTGAGGTCCGTCATGATGGACTTCAGCCGCTTGCGGTCGGCACCGTTTGAGATCTTGCGCGAAATGCCGCCGCCATGGCTGGTGTTCGGCATCAGCACGCAATAGCGGCCGGCGAGGCTCAGGTAGGTCGTCAGCGCCGCACCCTTGTTGCCGCGCTCTTCCTTCACGACCTGGACGAGGAGCACCTGGCGCCTTTGGATGACGTCCTGGATCTTGTAGCGGCGCCGGAGCGCCTGGCGCTTCTTGCGAAGTTCGTCCGCTGCCGATTCATCGACTGGCGAACGAGACGAGCCGGTGCCGGCCTCGGTCGTGGTTGCGTCACCGCCCTCATATTCCTCGCCGACGGCCTCGTCCTCCGAAGCCGAATCATATTCGTCGTCGACCGCTTCGAACTCGGCTGAACGGAGCCGCTCTTCCTCGGCCGCATGCTCGGCCTCTTCGCGAAGCAGAGCTTCGCGATCCGCCTTCGGAATCTGATAATAATCGGGGTGGATTTCGCTGAAGGCCAGGAAGCCGTGGCGGTTCCCCCCGTAGTCGACGAACGCCGCCTGAAGCGACGGCTCGACCCTGGTGACCTTGGCTAGATAGATATTGCCTTTGAGCTGCTTGTGCTCAGCGGATTCGAAGTCAAACTCCTCGATCCGGTTTCCCTTGACGACCGCTACCCGGGTCTCTTCCGGGTGGCGCGCATCGATAAGCATGCGCATGGACATTGAAATTTCTCCAGGCGCGCCGGCTCAGCGTTCGAAGGCTTCGGCGCGCGATGATTGGGGCCCCGCTTGCGGCATACAGACCGGTCGCGATGGCAGGATGACTGGAAAGCGTGTCTGCTCGACGGGCCATCGTGCGCCTGTGCGCAGGGGACGCCGCTTCATCGAAGTGCGGATGAAGGGCAGTCTGTGGCATCATTCGAGCTTCAACCTCGTGGAGCCGCGGGACGTCGCACCGTCCGTGGCATTTATTCCCCGGCGGTCGCCGGAGACTGATAATTGAGTTAGCATTGCAGAGTCCGCGCCGCAACCTTCGCGGCCGCACAAATCAGGCGAATTCTTCTATAGGAGTGACTCGGCCGACATCATTGTTATGCGGACGGCGATGATGAGCTCGAGCACTTTGTCGGACAGGCGGGGCCTTTGGGCATTCTCCCTGGGGGTCGTC